>JAUSPN010000104.1 GCA_030656555.1 Candidatus Desulfaltia sp.
GGAAGCCGTGAAAAGATGATCCTGTTGTTCCCTTCGGGATCACCGGTCAGACTTAAAGGGAACAAATGTCGAAAGCAAAGCTACCTGGGAAAATTTGGATAGATCGGGAAATGATCGAAAGCAGGGCTTATCTATCACTAAGTGGATTTGCTCCGCAGCTTTTAACTCTGGTTTTAGGAAAACGACAGTTTGAGAAGCAGGGCCGCAAGGGTAAGGAAAAATGGGTCTTGGTCAACGGCGATAGCATTAATATTACTCATACCGAATTTAATAGGAAATATGGAATTACACAACCGAGACTAATTAGGGCAATCGATCAGCTATTGGAGAAGGGTTTTATATCAGTTGTTCACCCTGGGGGGCTGTATCGGCACGATAAAGCGGTATTCGCTCTATCCGATAGCTGGATTTTATGGAAACCAGGAATGATAATGCAGACAAGAAAAAAAGAACAGGTTAAACGCGGCTTCTGCCGTCCTAAAAAACAAAATTCGCATACGAAAACGTAACCATACACACATACGAAAACGTAACCATAACGCCTCATTAAGGCTAACGAAAACGTAACCATAAAAAGGGTTAAAAATGGCTGTAAACTTAGAACTGTTGAGGATTCGGGCTTTTTAGACTCAGAAATATAAAACTCCAATTATGGTTACGAAAACGTATGCGTATATATATTACCATACCCAATAGTTTTTTTAGACCGCGAGCCAGAAGCTCTTTCAAAACGGCCAGTAACGGGCTGAAACCTTTTTTAAAGTAAGGATTGAAAAGGAAATTACGATGGCGAGAAAGAACTTGAAACCCACAAAGAAGGAACTTGCTCAGTTTAAGGCCCTGAATGACCTTGGCCTGACACCCAATGCCATTGCGACAAGGACTGATAGAGATCCAAAAACGGTCAGAAAATATCTGCAATCGGAAGTCTATAGCGATCCTGAAATTACGAGGATGGTTGACATCATCAAAGAGAAGGAAGTCAAAGACCTTTACCTTTTGGGTGCAAAGGCAAGGAACCGACTTCATGAGCTGATGGATGAGGGCAATACGAAAACGATAGAAACTGTCGCGCTAATGGACAGGAGTTTCCAACAACGGAGATTATTAGAAGGACAGTCTACAGAGAATTTCGCACAAATCCACGCTGATATTGCGGCCATAAGGGCGATGAAAAAAGAGAGAGGAAAAAGAGAGTGGTTAGAACCCTTTTAAAAATTCGGATATTTGGAGGGTGATATAATAATACCATATACGGCAGGGGAATGACCCTGCTCCCCCCCCCTTTAAGGATAAAAGCCTTTGACAGTAGATAAAAATCTGCTATTCTAAAGGTGTCTAAAGTTCATAACCGGGAGGCCACACGTCAGCATGGCTATTTTTGTTTCTAAATCTGAATTTGGCAAAGAAGCGGCGCACAATGAGTGTGTCGGCGGTTTGATGAAAACCGTTAAACCTTCTTTGCCTTTTTTCGTTAGAGGGTTGGAGATAAAAACGTTGCTGTCTTCTATTATTTGTATCTGGATCATTTCTTTCTCGATACCAGCTATTGCCGAATTAAAAACCTTTGTTAAAGAATATACCTACCAAGCCAGCGAAATTGACAGTAAAAGATCATGTCGTGTAATTGCCTTAGAACAGGTAAAAAGACTCCTGCTTGAAGAATTGGGGACTTATCTTGAAAATTATACTGAGGTTAAAAATTATCAACTAACTACAGACAAGATAGTCACATTAACCGCAGGAATTGTTAGTACAAAAATCCTAATCGAAAACTTCGATGGAAAAATTTACTGTTTAACGGCTGAATTGAAAGCAGACCCGGATAGTGTTGCCCAATCTGTTCTTAATTATAGAAACGATTGGCAAAAAACGAGGGAGCTGGTTGTTTTAAGAAAAAAGACAAATCAGCTTAGATCACAAATCAGGGAACTGAAAAGACAATTACTACATTACCCAACGCAAGACAAGGGGAAGAAAATAGAGGATTACAATAAACAAATTGACTCCTTAAACGCTATTGATTGGATTGAAAGGGGAACTGCATTCTATAACGAAAAAAAATACAAAGATGCAATTCTTGCCTTTAGTGAAGCGATAGAATTGGAACCAAACACTTTTATTTCATATAATGGCAGGGGATTGTCTTATGAGTATAATAACAACCACAGAGAAGCTATAGAGGATTTTAATATAGCTTTAAAATTTGCTCCTGATAATCAATGGAAATCTATAGTTCTGGGCAATCATTCTATACCTCACATTAGACTGGGAAACTATGAGGAAGCCATGAAAGATTGCAATCAGGCCATTGCTTTAGACCCCCAAAATTATATGGCTTTTAATAATAGAGGCATTACCCAGAAATTTTTAATGTCTATTGAAGCAGCTAAAACAGATTTTGATATGGCTATTAAGATAAATCCTCAATGTTCACAATTATACGGGAACAGGGGTATGCTCTATGCCATTACAGATGATTTAAATCAGGCTATGGTCGATTTGAATAATGCCGTCGCATTGGATTCAAAAAATGCATATGCTTATTCGTGGCGCGGATTGGTTTATGCATACTCGGATAAGCTGCATGAAGCAATCATTGAATGTGATACCTCTATTAGCTTAGATTCCAACAATGCGGATCTTTATGCAAATTATGCCACTGTCCTCTTCTTTGGTAAAAGATATGTACTATCCATAGAGAAAGCAGAAAAGGCGATCATTCTAAATCCAAATTTGTCTGAAGCTTACAATAGACGTGGCCTGTCATACTCAGAATTGGGTTACTACGATAAGGCGTTACACGATCTAAATAAGGCAATCATTCTAAATCCAAAATCTCCTTTTTTCTATGTTAATCGTGGTAAAATTTACGCAAAAATAAAAAAATATGAATTTGCAATTAAGGATTGTGAAAATGCTATTCAATTTAGACCTGAGAGTAAAATTATTCGTAAACAGGTAGCACTTTGTTATGCTGTCATAGGGTTGGACTTCACAGACTTGGGCCAATATGAACAATCGACAATTTATTTTTCAAAGGCTATTGAGTCCAATCCAAACAAAGGCCTGTTTTACTCTCTAAGAGGGGATACATATTCGAAATTAGGCGACTTTAAAAAAGCAGCAGATGACTTTACACGGGCTATAAATATAAAGCCTGACTATCTGGATTATGTTGGGCGAGGGTTATCATATGAAATGTTGGGGAATATGAAAAAAGCCATTAAAGATTATGATGAAGCCGTTAAGCTGAACTCAAAATCCGGTGTGCCTTATTACTATCGTGGTATGGCTTATTATAAAAGTGGTGATTATCAAAGCGGCATGGCTGACATAAAAATTGCTGCAAAAAAGGGAGAAAAAAAGGCTCAAGATTTTCTTAATAGACCGTTAATCAAATGGTGAAGAGAAAAACAGATAAAGCATTTTTCAATTATAAGCAGATAGCAATGGAGGTATAAGATGTTTAAGAAATTAATGTTACTTATTCTCTCTTTAATATTAATGTCCTGTGCAACACCAATTAGTATGGAAGAAAAATGTAAAAGGGCCGATCAGTATATGGACATGGCTCGTATAGCTGAACCAACAAATCTCGATTTTGCAATTAAACATACTATGGAGGCTGTGAAATTATGTCCGACTGGACTTAAATATGCCTATATGGCTAAACTTGATGCTGACAAAGGATATTATGATATCGCTGTTAAAGTTGCTGAAGCCGCTCTTAAGCGAGAACCAGATGACGCTTCAGTTTTAACATTAGTAGGCCAGACCTATTTCAAGATGGGAAAGAATAATGAGGCTATACCTGTATTAGGGAAGGCACTACTATATGAGCCCAATAACGCACTTGCAAGAAATACATTGGCAACAATTTATCTTATAGAAAGAGATTTTAAAAAAGCGGAGAATGAGTTTCTAAAAAATACTCAGAACAATCCACAATATACTATCTCATATTACATGCTTGGGAAACTGTACATGGACGAATTGGATGATCAACAAAAGGCATATGAGTATTTGTCAAAGTTTATAGCGTTGGAAAAAGGATATTCAGCTATAACAAAAGATGCTCAAGAACGAATCAATAACCTAAAGGTAAATAAAAATGTTCGGCAATAATTTTTTCTCATACCATATTGTTGTTATCACCTGGTATACCCCCACAACGCCGATAATTAGCCCACAACCCACCCTTTTCAACTGACACGATGGTCAACTATCTCCCTTAGAAATTATGTTAAAATAACAAGAATGGTAGCTATAGGGTAGCAAGGCAAAAAAGAAGGGTTAACCTATTTTGGCTAACCCTTTGATATTCCTTAAAGTATTTGGTACGCCCGGCAGGATTCGAACCTGCGACCTACGGATTCGAAGTCCGGTGCTCTATCCAGCTGAGCTACGGGCGCGAAATGGGGTGAGTGAAGGGGCTTGAACCCTCGACCCCCAGGGCCACAACCTGGTGCTCTGCCGACTGAGCTACACCCACCATATAAAAAAAACTATCATATCATATTATCTATTTCAAGTGGTTTTATTGTGATCGAATATATTCTTTACGTTAACCTTTTTTTCTGCCATAATTTTTCTGATTGGCACCAAACAACAAGAAAGGGATAAAATCAATGAAAAAAGACAAAATTCTTTTAGATCATGGAAGCGGAGGGAAAATATCGCACAGCCTGACCGCAGACATTATGCTTCCCATATTTGATAATCCAATACTTTCCAGGCTTGATGACGGCGCAATATTTGATCTTGAAGGAAAGCGGTTTGCATTTTCCACGGACACATACGTTGTCGATCCAATTTTTTTTCCTGGCGGCAACATCGGCGATCTGGCAATAAACGGAACAGTAAACGACATTTCCATGTGTGGCGCAACCCCTGTCTATCTTAGCGTTGGGCTGATAATTGAAGAGGGCTTTTCCATCGCAGATCTTAAGATAATACTTAAAAAAATGGCTTCTGCCGCGGCAAAAGCCAACGTAAAGGTCGTAACCGGAGATACCAAGGTGGTCCCAAAAGGAGCTGCCGACAAGATTTTTATAAACACTTCAGGGATCGGAACGATAAATGAAAATGTTAACATCGGTTGTAACAGGGCATGCCCAGGGGATAAGATTCTTTTGAGTGGAAGTATAGCGGAACACGGCATTACGATTTTAACCCAGAGAGAGGGGATGAACTTTGCCTCCTCTCTTACAAGCGATACCGCTCCATTAAACAATATGGTTAGGTTGATGTTGTCTGCAAGCAATAATGTTCATGTGTTGCGTGATCCTACCCGCGGAGGCGTCGGAACCGCCCTCAATGAAATCGCCTTGAGTTCAAAGGCGGGTATAAGGATATACGAAGATAAGATACCGGTTAAAAATGAGACCGCTGGAATTTGTGAGCTTCTGGGTTTTGATCCTCTTTATATAGCCAATGAAGGAAAGCTCCTTGCTTTTGTGAGTCCGGATGATGCGGAAATAGTACTGTCAGCTATGAAGGAGGATGAATTTGGCAAGGATTCATGTATTATCGGCGAAGTGGTTTCCGATTCGCCGGGCAAAGTATTTATGCAAACCCGTATTGGCGGCAGCAGAATTGTTGATATGTTAACTGGCGAACAGTTGCCTCGAATCTGTTAAAAGAAATTTTTCTACTATTATGAAAACAGCCGTACAATTAATGATCCTGGTTATCTGGTTCTTGTGGCCTTCAGGCTACGTGGTGGCGCAAGAAACGCTTATTTCAGGAAAAACAATGGGCACAACCTATCATGTGAAGGTTGTACCTGGACATTCTGCAAAAGCTGAAGGGCTTAAAAGAAAAATTGACATTCGGCTTGAAGAGATAAATCAGAGCATGTCCACATTTATAAAGGACAGCGAAATAAGCAGGTTTAATAGATTAAGTCGTGTGGATGAAAAATTTTATGCTTCGGATGATTTCTTAAGTGTCATGATCGTTGCTAAAAATCTCTATAAACTGTCAAACGGCGCATGGGACGGCACTATAATGCCCATTGTTAATTTGTGGGGCTTTGGCAGTAAGGAAAAAAAAGGAAATATTCCAACAAAGAAAGAGATAGACAGTCTTTTGCCAGAGATTTGTTTTGAGCATATTGAGATTCTTGAAAACAGATATCTTGTTAAAAGAAAGGTTCCAATATCTATTGATCTTGCATCTATAGCAAAAGGGTACGCTGTTGATCAAATTGCAAAACTAATTAAAACAAGCGGGATACAAAACTTTATCGTGGAGATCGGTGGAGAGGTATATGCTTCAGGCTTCAGGGAAGATGGCAAGCTTTGGAGGCTAGGAATCAACAGGCCTGATAAAGATGCCCCTTTTGATCAGGCGTATAAGATTGTGACCTTACATAACAGAGCTCTTGCAACGAGCGGTGATTACAGAAATTTTTTTGAAACATACGGCAAAAGCTATTCACATATATTTAATCCAAAAACAGGCTATCCTGTATCCAAAAGTGTTGCAGGCGCTTCAGTTCTTGCTGACAAATGCGCATTTGCAGATGGTCTTGCAACCGCGCTTATAGTTATGGGTGTTGAAAAAGGGCTCAAGCTCGTAAATACTATAGATGGAGTTGAATGCCTGATGGTTGTACGTGAGAAAGACGGAACATTGACCGATCATTGTTCACAGGGATTCAATCAGTCGGTTATTGTATTGACAACAAAATAATACTGCTATAAATTTTTTTGCTTTAAAAACAGATAAAAAAGCAATATTTTTTACCACGGAGCACACAGAGATCACTGAGAAAAACCTTCTTTTTTATATGGAAAATCTCTGTGTGCTCTGTGATCTCTGTGGTAAAGGTTTTTTGCACCGGATGGTTCGTTGCATCATGTTGAAATACTACTAAAAAAGAAAGGATACAGAAAGTGAACATTGTTGTGTTGTTAAAGCAGGTACCGTCGACAGAATCGTTTATAGAAATCGCCGATAACGGCGTATCAATCAAGACAGATGATATTAAGATGGTCATCAATCCCTATGACGAATTTGCGGTAGAAGAGGCTATCCGGCTAAAGGAAGCTCACGGAGGCTCTGTTACAATCCTTTCCGCGGGTCGTGAAAAAACAATAGAGTCAATAAGAACCGCTCTGGCAATGGGGGCGGACAGTGGTGTGCTGATAAAGGACCCTGCGATAGAAGGATGTGATAGCCTTGGCATAGCGCGTATTTTGGCTGCAGCACTAAAAGACATTCCATTTGACCTGATCATAGCCGGCCAGAGAGCTGTTGATGATGATGGTTTTCAGGTAGGTGCGGCAGTAGCCGAATATTTAAGCATCCCACATGTTTCGATGGTAATAAGGGAGGAAATCATAGACGGGAAAATCAGGTGTCACCGTACAGTCGAAGGCGGAACGGTAGTATTTGAAGCGCCGTTGCCGGCCCTTTTTACCACACAGCGCGGGTTGAACGAGCCTCGCTATGCTTCTCTTCCGGGCATTATGAAAGCAAAAAAGAAGCCTCTTGACACCAAAACCCTTGCAGATATCGGATTAGATGCTGAAAAGGCGGGAAAGCCGATGACAAGGATAAAGGCGATGAAATATCCTCCGGAAAGGAAAGGGGGCAGGATTGTTGATGGGAACTCCCCTCAGGCAAAGGCCGCAGCCCTTGTCAGGGTTTTGCATGAAGAATCAAAAGTAATATAATTAGGAGAGAATTATGTCACAGCAATGTGTACTCGCAATAGCAGAACAGTCGGACGCTGCTTTTCGAAAAATTACTTACGAAGTTTTAAGTGAAGGCAGGCGTATTGCAAACAGCCTTGGCTGCTCCCTTACAGCCGTTGTTTTGGGGGCTGGTGAAGATATCTCAAAAGAGCTTGGGGAATATGGGGCGGACAGAATACTGGTAGCCGACAACCAGGCTCTTCGTGAATATGTAAACGATGCCTATACAAATGTAATTACGGATATTATTGATAAAGAAAATCCTTGTGTTGTGATTTTGGGCGCATCAACTCAGGGAAAGGAACTGTCGGCGCGCATTGCAGCTCGAATAAATGCGTCTCTGGCTATGGATTGTGTGGCTGTTCAAGTTGAGAACGGCAATCTTGTGGTAACCCGTCCAATGTACGGCGGTAAAATCTTAGCTGATGTGGCTCTTGACGGGAATCCGCAGATAGCGGCGATTCGGCCGAATTCTATGAGTATTGTAAAGACGGCAGGGGCTGGATCAGTTGAAAAAATTGATGTGGATGTCGGAAAGACCGATTTAACCTTTATCGAAAAGAATCTTGAAACCGGCAAGGTTGAACTTACAGAAGCTGATGTGATTATTTCAGGCGGCAGGGGTATGGGCGGCAGCGATTTTTCTGTTATTGAAGAGCTTGCCGACTTGCTCGGAGGCGCTGTGGGCGCATCACGATCAGCGGTTGATGAGGGATGGCGCCCTGTTTCAGATCAGGTCGGACAGACCGGAAAGGTTGTTTCTCCAAACCTGTATGTAGCTTGCGGAATATCCGGAGCCATCCAGCACTTTGCAGGAATGTCGTCATCCAGGGTTGTTGTAGCGATAAACAAGGACCCTGATGCGCCGATATTCTCTAAGGCCGATTATGGAATCGTAGGCGATCTTTTTGAGATTGTGCCTTTAATGATAGATGAGGTAAAGAAATTAAAGTGAGCTAAAGTGGTAACTGTTCACGGTTTACAGTTATCGGTTCACGGTTGAAAAAAAAGGAAGGTATAAGAGAATTATGGGATCCTCTTTTGAAGATTTAGAAGTTTGGAAGAAATCTTGTAGGTTATCAGTACGTCTTTATAAATTATGTAACCGTTCACAGTTTACAGTTATCGGTTCACGGTTGAAAAAACTGTGAACTGTGAACCGACAACCGTGAACCGTTACCTATAATGAAACTGCATTTAGTCCATTATAAAAACCCTTGCCCTCAGGGCAAGGTCAGAGTTCATTGGCTTTGCCTTTTGAACGACCCATTGTTACATCCAGACCTGAGTTGTCCCAACAGCATCAGGAAAGGAGTAACAAATGAGTCGTTTTCGA
>JAUSPN010000105.1 GCA_030656555.1 Candidatus Desulfaltia sp.
AAAAGAGGAACAAAAAGGATTAACCACTCATGTGGCGGCCCTTATTTGGTTTAAAGGCATTGAAATATCTGATTTGAAAAAGTTCACATTACTAATAGATCGAGAAGGACGCATAAATATTTTAGAAATGTGGCAACGGCATCTCAATAGAGCCAAAAAACCTATCGCAGAAAGTTTTTGGAATACAACAATTATTCCATACTGGGATTGGTGCGAACGCCAACGCTATCTTGCGTTACCAGACGGCGATACAGAACGTTTCCGGTTTTGGGCATTGATACCATATTCACATCAGCTTTTCACCAAGGCTGTAAAAAGAGCAGTCAAATTTGCTCCTTCAGACCTTAATGATGTTTACCAATTTAATGATGACCTTTTGAAGACCGATTTTTCTGTCCTTTACCCTGAAGAGTTTGTTTCTTTGCTTCTCGCAGTTATTCAAGCGGATCAAAATCCAAGATGGCACAAAGAGGAATGGGAAAAACTGTGGGACAGTGTAAAAAACAGTAAAGCAAAAAAGTTGGGAAAGTTAAAAGACGAACTTGCAAGGAAAATAGGCAAATAGGGTATTAAACTTATCAACTTATTTTTTCTTCACACAGCGAAAGTTTAATAGTTTAATACGTTCTCTATACGCTCCAAGATCAAAATCGTGGAAGTGAATTAATTGCGAATTGTGAATAAAAGCGAATAGCCTAAAAATAAAAGGAAAAAATCCAAATGACAGAAACACATGGATTCGGGGGTAACTGGACAGAAGAAAAACTCAAACGGGTAGAAAAATACCTAAAAGCTTATGCTACCATTATGAATAAGCAAAACTTTCGGTTTGCTTATATTGATGCCTTTGCCGGTACCGGATACAGAGAAGAAAAAAAGAATAAAATTGATAACCAAATATTCCTGTTCCAACAAAACGATATAAAAGAGATTGAAACATATTCAAAAGGCTCTGCTCGTATTGCTTTGGAGATTAAGCCGGAATTTGACAAATATATCTTTATTGAAAAATCAAGAAAAAATTTTACAGAATTGCTGAAACTCAAAGAGGCATTCAAAGATAAAGAAAAAAAGATTGATTTAATCAACGCAGACGCAAACAGTTGGATAATAGACCGCTGTAACAATTATAAGTGGCAAGATAACCGCGCTGTATTGTTTCTTGATCCCTATGGAATGCAGGTTAATTGGGAAACAATCAAAGCCATTGCAGACACAGAAGCTATAGATTTATGGTATCTTTTCCCTCTTGGTATTGGTGTAAATAGACTTCTTAAAAAAGATGCCGGTAAAATGCCCGCTTCGTGGGAAGCAAAGTTAGACAGCATTTTGGGAACAAACGAGTGGAAAGAGGCTTTTTATAACGAGGGAACTTACGGGACGCTCTCAACTTTTAAACTTGTGAGGACTATGGGCAGTCCGGGACGTTGTTGACCCCGGTTAAATAAAAGCAAACATGATTTAGTACCATCTGCCGGAGCTACGGGGCACCGCACGGCGGCATCTTCGACAGGCAGGGCCCCGATAGCGGGATCTACGCTATGCTCCGACAGGCTATGTTGAATAATTGTAAGGAGAAAGTTTAACCAATCGTTTGCACAACTGACCGGCTATAGCGTGCGGTTTAATTAAGTCTTTTGCTATTTCATATTTTAGGTAATGGAATCGCGATCAAGGAAAACAAAGAAAAAATGAGCCAAGACAGGATCAAAAAACTGCTTTATGAAGGGGAAGGCATCTCCGTTGAATTCAAGGAATGCCGGAACAAACTGAACAAAACCGTTTTTGAAAGTATCTGCGCGTTTTTGAACCGCAACGGCGGGGATTTACTACTTGGCGTCAATGACAAAGGAAACATAACCGGCATTGCCCCCGAAGCGGTGGAGCAGGTCAAAAAAGAGCTTGTTACCGCCCTGAACAATCCGCAGAAGCTGAATCCGCCGTGCTATCTGATGCCAGAGGATTGGGTTATTGAAGAAAAACGGATCATCCGCCTCTTTGTCCCTGAAAGCTCCCAGGTTCACCGCTGCAATGGTAAAATCTATGACCGCAATGAAGACGGAGACTTTGATATCACCAGCAACACCAATCTGGTCACCGCGCTTTATATTCGAAAGCAGACCGCCTATTCGGAAAATCGTATTTATCCTTATGTGTCCATGAAAGATTTGCGACCGGATCTTGTTTCCAAGGCAAGAAAACTGGCTGTCAATCAAAGGCCCGGGCATCCCTGGGCCAGCATGTCTGATATGGAGCTGCTTCAAAGCGCCCAGCTTTTTCAAAGGGACTATCAAAGCGGCAAGGAAGGGTTTACGCTGGCCGCAGTCCTTCTTCTGGGAGACGATCAGGTCATTTTGTCCGTGCTGCCCCATCACCGCACAGATGCATTGCTCCGGCGTGAGAACATAGACAGGTACGACGATCGTGATGACATTCGGACAAACCTGATTGAAAGTTATGATCGCCTGATGGCATTTGTGGCCAAACATCTGCCGGACAAATTTTTCCTGGAAAAAGACCAGCGGATCAGCCTGAGAGACCATATATTCAGGGAAGTAGCGGCAAACATTCTAATCCACCGTGAATTTTTAAATCCTTACCCGGCAAAGTTTATTATTGAAACGCATCGGTTGTTTGCTGAAAACAGCAACAAGCCCCATGGGCAGGGTTTGATCAATCCCGCCAATTTTTCGCCCTTTCCCAAGAACCCGGTTATTGCCCGTTTCTTCAAGGAAATCGGCCTTGCGGATGAGCTCGGTTCCGGGGTAAGAAATCTTTTCAAATACTGCCGGCATTATTCTGGTGGCGGCGTCCCTGTACTGGTGGAGGAAGATATTTTTAAGTGTATTGTACCTCTTACCCCGGAAGCTACCGAGCAAGTTACCGAGCAAGTTACCGAGCAAGTTACCGAGCAAGTTACCGAGCAAGTTACCGAGCAAGTTACCGAGCAAGTTACCGAGCAAGTCGAGAAGAGCGAAAAAATTATTGAGTTTTGTAAGAGCTCAAAATCAACTTCTGAAATAATGGACTTTCTGGGATTGAAGCATCGAGAGCATTTTCGAGCAACAATTCTTCAGCCTTTATTGGAACAAGGCCTTTTGAAGCCGACTATTCCGGATAAACCGACAAGCTCAAAACAGAAATACTATTCAACCAAAGAGAAAAAATAAATCTATGGGACATTCTTCAGTTTATAAGTTGACGTGGTAATTGAACTGAAGAACGTAGTTGACCCCGGTTAAATAAAAGCAAACATGATTTCACCCCAGTACCATCTGCCGGAGCTACGGGGCACCGCACGGCGGCATCTTCGACAGGCAGGGCCCCGATAGCGGGATCTACGCTATGCTCCGACAGG
>JAUSPN010000106.1 GCA_030656555.1 Candidatus Desulfaltia sp.
ATGATCCGGTACATCGAGATGTTTTATAACAGTAATCGTCTGCATTCTTATTTGGGATACAAAAATCCGAATGATTTTGAGAAGAATTTTATATTGGCAAAAGCAGCTTAACCGGGTGTCCATTTTTACTTGACCAGATCAAACTCACCATTGCATTCATTCGGGCTTATGCCAACATAGCCGGTGAAATGAAAGAGGCGGGTTATACCGATAAAGAAACAGAGCAAATCAAAAACGACAGCAAACACTTTGAAAACCTGCGAAAAGAAATACAGCTTGCCAGTGGCGATTATATAGACCTGAAGCAGTATGAGCCTGCCATGCGCCATTTGATTGACAGCTACATAGGTGCAGAAGAAAGCCGTATGCTTGCAAATTTTGACGATATGAGTCTGGTGGAATTGCTGGTTGAAAAAGGAAAAGACGCCATCAAGGATTTGCCAAAAAATATCCGTGGCAATAAAGATGCAATGGCAGAAGCCATAGAAAACAATTTGCGTAAATTAATCATTGAAGAAAGCCCGACCAATCCGATGTATTATGAAAAAATGAGTGTGCTTTTAGATGAACTCATTAAGCTGCGAAAAGAAGCCACTTTGGAATATGAAAAGTATTTGCTGGAAATCATTGCTCTTTCAGGAAAAGTGAAGAAACCAGACACTGATCCTGGCTATCCTTTTTCATTAAATACAAACGCTAAAAGGGCATTGTATGATAACCTTGGCAAAAACGAAACAATCGCAAATGAATTAGACCACAAGATTTTAACCACGAAGAAAGACGGGTGGAGGGACAATATCCAGAAAACCAAAGCAGTTAAGTACGTCATTCAAGAAATATTGGGGGAATTCGAAGTGAAGGAACCAGATGCTGAATATATCCTGAATCTGGTAAGAAATCAGAGAGATTACTAATGGAACAAATTACAATCAGTAATATCAAAATTGATGTGGTTCGTAAAAACATTAAGAACATACATCTGGCTGTTTACCCTCCAACAGGCAGGGTTCGCATTGCTGTACCATTAACAATAAATGGAGACGCTGTTCGTCTTTTTGCCATTTCAAAATTAGGCTGGATAAAACGACACCAAAGAAAATTTGAAGGACAGGAAAGAATTGCGCCAAGAGAATACAAGAACAGAGAAAGCCATTATTTTCAAGGCAAAAGATACTTGCTGAATATCATTGAAGCGGATGCACCGCCTAAGGTTGTTTTGAAAAACAAAACTTATATTGACCTTTATGTAAGACCTGAAACACAGGTTGAAAAAAGACATAAAATATTGACTGAATGGTATAGAGCTGAACTGAAAAAACAAATCCCTGCAATAATTCAGAAGTGGGAAAAGATTCTGAATATTAAAGCGAACGAGTGGCAGGTAAAGCAGATGAAAACCAAATGGGGTTCGTGCAATAGTGAAAAAAAAAGAATCTGGATAAACCTTGAGCTGGCAAAAAAGCCGGATTGTTGCTTAGAGTATATCATCGTGCATGAAATGGTCCATTTAATGGAAAGGCTTCACAATGAAAGATTTCTCTATTACATGGACAAATACTTGCCAAACTGGAAGCAATTGAAAACAGAGTTAAGCAAACTACCAGTAAGTCATGCAGATTGGACAAGGAATGGGGGTCGGGCCGCAGGAACATCTTGATATAATATATAAAACGTTTAATTTTGCGTCAAATAAGGCCTTAAAAAGGCATTTTTGGTGGGTAAAACACACTTTTAAGAGAAAAGGCTAAGATTTTGTTGAAATACTATTTAGCTTAAACGGCCCTTTGGGTGGTCCAAAAGAGCCATTTAAGACAATTATAGGGGCTATTTTGGGTTTCTTTTGCAGTTATTATAGTTGGTTGCTGTGGCCCGACCCCAATTGAAGAGCAGTTATTATAGTTGGTTGCTGTGGCCCGACCCCAATTGAAGACATTTTGAGACTAACTAAGTTTCACTTGACATTATTAACACCAATTGGTATTTATTTAACCACCTTTCAGAGGAGCGGTCATGGATAAAAGCCTTGGGGACCAACTGGCCGCTCTCGTGATAAAGGGAATTCAGGATGCTTACTGTCAAGGAAAGATCATCACAACCAATGACTGCATCAATGACATGATGAGGGATGGCCTCTTTGAGGCCGATGTGGAAAAGGTCATTATGGGCGCTGCTGCCATTGAAAAGGCTATGCTGGCTATGAGTCCTTTAGCCAGCAGCCCCCGGAACACCCATTATGTCATTACCGGTGAAAGCACGAAATGTGTGAAAGTCTACTGCAAGATTTGCTCGAACTACCACCCGGCAACAGATGAATTCATCGGGTGGCGGCTAACCTCTTTTTGCATCGATAAGCCTAATAGGTAAATTTATGCTTTGTACAAACTGTTTCCAAGATGAATGTCGGACGACCACCATCTCCAAGGATGTCGTCATCAACGGGCGTACGCAGACCATCGGCGATGTGGAATGCGAAAAGTGCCCGAGCTGCGGGGATATTGTTTTTACCCATCTGCAGAGCCTCGCCCTGGACAAGAAAAGAGTCAACCTGGAATTCAGCTCCAAGCCGCTCCTGACCCCGGCCCAATTGAAGCTTCTCAGGAAGATATTGAACATGAATCTGGAGGAAATCTGCCAAATTCTCCATATCGGGAAAAACAGTTATGGCAGATGGGAGCGGGGTGAGCTAGAAACTTCCCCGTCCATGAATCTCCTCGTTCATCAGCTTATCGAACGATTTCCCGAGGCAAGGGTCAACCTGATCGAATCGGAGATGCAGGCTGAAATTGAAAAGGCCAAGGATCGTTATCTGACCGATTCGGTTTCCCTTGGAGAATTTGTCCGGAATGTTCTTCGGGCAACGAAAATTATCATCGATGTCGCTTGTGATAAACTCGGCATTGCTGCGGGAGCGCTCGAAAGGATCGAAAACAACGACCTTCCTCCAGAGCGTATACCGGCAAGCGTTTCCGCCAATATCCTGAAGTATTTCCAACTCACGGTGGACAACCTTCGACAATTGTTTGACAATACACTGAAAATTCAGGTCATGAGGCAACGTATTTCCTTTATGCATACCAGGACGACGGTTTACGGAAAGGCAAGCGAGTCCACGACAGCCCGAAGTCTGAACAAGGTCCTCGAACGCTATGTGTCAGAAGAGGAATCGATAGAGCAGCCGTCCGTCGATCCGGAATATTTACGAAAAATCGGGACTTTCCTGCAGGACGGGACGGAAGGGAGGTCTTAGTCCATGGAGCCGAACTACGCTTTTTCACGCAACATCGCGAGGAAAGTCCTGAAAGATTATGATCTGTCAGAGGTTCCCACGGACCTTCTCAAGGTGTTCAAACGGCTTGGACTGAAATACATCGAATTGAACGATGCCGAAGATATCGAAGGCGCGATCCTTGAAATCGACGGCAAACCAGCCATTGCCGTTCTGAACAAGGCAAAGCCGATTCCCAGACAAAGATTCACATTGGCCCATGAACTGGGTCATATCTTTCTCGCACACACACAAAGAGACATCTATGATCCCGAAAAAGACAGAGAAAATACAGCTACATTAGCGAAGCAATCCAAGCCCCCCAAAGAAGTCGAAGCCGATGTCTTCGCTTCCGAGCTACTTGTCCCTTACGAGCAGCTTAAAAAACACACGGCGGACATAAATAATGTCGATAAACTGGCCGGTATCTTTCAGGTGAGTAAGCAGGCCATGACCCTGGCCGTCATGAATTTCTGGAAAAAAGGGGATAAGAAGAAATCATAAGATTTTAGTTCGAATGGGGGTCGGGCCGCAGGAACATCTTGATATAATATATAAAACGTTTAAATTTTACATCAAATAAGGTCTTAAAAGGGCATTTTTTGGGGCCAAAACACACTTTTAAGAGAAAAGCACGGTTAGATGGCAAGAGCAAAACGACATTACCTTCCGGGCCACGTATGGCACCTTACTCATCGGTGTCATAAAAAGGAATTTCTGCTTAAATTTGCGAGAGATCGACGTCGATGGTTGCAATGGTTTTTTGGAGTGTTAGTTCATAAATATCAACAAGTTCACGTGGCCCGACCCCAATTGCCATAAAGGGGTCGAATTCGACCACTTTAAAAACGAAGCAGGATACAACAGCTTTACATTGTCTCCCAAAAAATGGGGACAAACGAGGTTGAATTTAGGCGTTTCTTTTTTCATTTGCTTGTTGTAATGAAGTCACATACCACGTCTAGCAAGACAGATGCCGAATGCGCTTCATCATATTATTGCCGCGAACAAGAACCACATCAATTTTCACCGCAATGCACAGCCTTTTGATACCCGCTATCAAACATTCAGCCTTATTTACAGATAGTTGGGATATTTATATGTAATCTGGGGCATAGGCATCTGTGTTATCTTCCCCTACTATCTCTTACATCACAAAGCAAAAACACGTCACAGCTTTGCACTTCATGTTCCTTCAGACGGTCTCTCACGGTTCTACCCCGATGACAGGATCTATGGCTTGATTTCGGCTAATACCTTTGTTAATATATCAAAACATTAACAGGGTGCACGTATCTTGGGTTTCATCCACGGGGAGCTGGATTTTATCATCAACTACGACATCAAATACCGCATGGGCAAGGGACTGAACAGCGGGGAGGAAGGAGAAGAGGTATGCAGGAAAAATCTTTAGCTGTATTTGAAAGTAAAAAAATCCGCCGCTATTACGATGCGCAAACAGAAACGTGGTATTTTTCGGTTATTGATGTTGTAGAAGCTCTTACCGTTTCAAAAAATCCCACCGATTACCTGAAAAAACTCAGAAAAAGAGATATAGAACTTGGCACCTACCTGGGGACAAATTGTCCCCAGGTAGAAATGGTAACAGAAACAGGCAAAAAAAGAAAAACTCTTGGGGGATCTGTTCAACAAATTTTGCGGCTCGTTCAGTCCATACCATCGCCGAAAGCCGAACCATTCAAGCAATGGCTGGCAAAAGTAGGCTATGAACGCATTCAGGATATGAGCGATCCCGCGCGCTCACTCGACCGCGCCCGTGAATACTGGCAACAGCACGGCAGAAGCAAAAAGTGGATCCAACAGCGAATGATGGGTCAGGAAACCCGTAATAAACTCACGGATTATTGGAAAGACCACGAAATTACCAAAGAAGACGAATATGCGACTCTCACCAACATCATTCATCAGGAATGGAGCGGTGTTTCAGTCAAAAAGCATAAGGAAATCAAAAGCCTTAAAACCCAGAATCTGCGTGACCATATGAACGAAGCGGAGTTGATTTTTACGGCGCTTGCGGAACTTTCAACCAGGCAGATTGCCGAAAGCGTGGACGCTACCGGTATGGTTGAAAATGCGGACGCGGGGAAAAAGGGCGGTAAAATTGCGAAAAAAGCCCGGCTGGAATTGGAATCAAAAACAGGGAAAAGCGTCATCACATCCGAAAATTATCTTCCGCCGATGAAAAAACAAAGACAGATAAAACAAAAACCGGACAAGAACGCGGATAAAAAATGATTGCAGCATCGCTCGGCAATACGGGATTACTGAGACTGCACAAAACCGCATTCCTCTGCAGCCGCAAAATACCCGCACAACTTCAAGCAATCACTGCTTAATCAAAAAAAACGGGGGAACCAGCCGGTTCAACCGACTGGAAAAGGTTAGACGTCTTTCTTTAAGGCTTCACCATTTTTACTATTTCCGCCATTGTCTCTCCGGCCTTGCCATTTATGACTATATCCGCAAAGTTGTCACATGGCGTCTCGCCGATGTTTATGATAACCAGTTTCGCGCCTGCTTCTTTTGCATATACCGGCATAAAAGCTGCCGGATAAACTACGAGTGAAGAGCCTATGGCAATCAAAAGATCACAATTTTCGGAGTGTTTAATCGCGGCATCCTGTGCTCTGGATGGAAGAGCTTCACCAAAGAAAACAATAGATTTATCCGCCTCTGGAGGATCCCGTTCCAACGGGGCGGCGGGGAGCTTCAAAATTTAGACAACAACTTTTACATCAGCGTATAGCACTGTCTTCAATCTCTGCTTCCCTGTTTCCATTTACGGGCCTGCAATTTTTGGTATAAAATTGCGGTGAGGATTACCATTTAATATCAACCCTTTTTCAAATTGATAACGTTTTTCCCGAAATAATCTTAGGCATGCATCCACTGCACCTGTGTCGTAAAGGGTTCCTCTATTCTTCTCAATTTCTTCCAGAGCCTTCTCAATGCCCAAGCTGGGACGATAGGGCCTATGGGAGGCCATGGATTCGACTACGTCACAAACGGCCAGAATACGTGCCTCTATAAGAATTTCATCCCCTTTAAGGTTTCTTGGGTAGCCTGAACCATCCATTCGTTCATGGTGCTGGTAGATAATTTCTGCCAGGAGCCAGGGAGATTGCACACCCTTCAGAATTTCATATCCGATCCGGGAGTGCTCTTTAATAAGGGAAAACTCCACCTCCGACAGTTTTGTTGGTTTGGACAATATCTCCGCGGGGATGGATAACTTTCCGATGTCATGAATGGAACTCGCTATCCGGATACCGTCGATTTTCTCCCCGGGTAATCCCATCTCCGTGGCGATGGCACGGGCAAGGTCGGCGGTCCGCATCTGGTGACCGGCTGTATAGGGATCTCTGGCCTCAACAGCCGATATCAAGACCTGAATAGTTGCGCTAACGGCATTTCTTAGACTTTCCAGGGTTTGCCGAAGTTCATCCTCCGCCTGCTTGCGGTCAGTGATATTTTTACAAAAACCCAGAACCCTCGTTTCCGAAAGCTTTACGGCACTAACCGTCAAGCATCGGTTTGAACCGTTTTTATGCTTATGCCAAAGATCCGATGTTGCAGCGCCCGTTTCCATTAATTTTTTAAAGTGAGCCAGTCCATCTTCCAAAGATTCTTCGGCAAGTAAGTCGTTGATGGACATCTTTTTAATTTCTTCTTTGGAATAGCCGACTATCCGGCAGGCGGAGTTGTTAGCTTCAAGGTATCGGCCGGTATCATCAACAACAAATACGCCATCGGGAGCACGTTCTATATAATTACGGAACTTTGCTTCGCTCTCCCGCAGTGCCTCTTCCGCCTTTTTTTATTTGTGATATCATGAAGTGTTCCCTGAGAACCTATAAGATTCCCGTTCACGTCTTTTCTCACAACCGATGTGATGAGGGCGCTGAAGATACGGCCATCTTTTTTTATTAAATCGGCAGGATATCCTTTTGTAAACCCATGTTTTACGATTAGTCGTATATATTCTTTCCTTACCTCTGGATTTTCATATAAGTCTTGCACGTTAGCCTTCAGAGCTTCTTCTTTGCTTTCAAAACCAAACAGTTCCACACCGGCATTGTTTATATCTAACAATTCACCCCCCCTGGGTAGTAATAAAAACGCAGTCCTTTGATGTCTCAAAAAAGGTACGGTACATCTCCTCTGATTCCCTTGTCGTTTTTTCAGCATGCTTGCGGTTGGCTATTTCCTTTTTTAAATCCTCATTTGCCGCTTCTAATCCAATTCTGCGCTCTTCGAGTTCGGCCGTCCGTTCTTTTACCTGCTGTTCAAGCTCATCCGAATGCCTCTTCAATGCTTCATCCGCCCGTTTCTTACTGTCACACAGTGTTCCCATCACAATGCCCATTAAAAAAAGCACAATGGATCTTAAAAAAACAGCTCCACCGATGCCGGGAAGCGCGGAAACTATGTGAATAAGACCCAGAAATAAGCTTACGTAAAGTCCGCCCCTTAAACCCCACCAGAAAGTGGCTACAACAATGGGAATATAGAACAGATGGGTGTAGACGATACTTATCCCGCGAGTTACATGAAAATAATATTCCAGACCGGCACAGGCAAGCAGCAAGACGCCCATTACTAAAAAGCGGGGGAAGTTCATGGCTTGAAGGTATTTTTTCATTTTATATACCTGCTAAAAACTTCTAAATGGGGGAGAACCGAACAATGTCTTATAAAAGCAAAACCCCGCCTTTCTTCGCGACAGGCGGGGTTTCGGGATGATTATTTCATGATTTCCTCTTTTATGGTGATAAAAGGGTTAATCTTGTTTGCTATAATCTTTGTGAATCCGGTAATTACAGTACTAAATTGGAATTGTTTGTCAAGGATTTTCTATAGTTATCGGGTTTAATCGAAAGCTTCAATTATGAGGCGGCAAGGTTTTTCAGATGTGAAATTGTTTCCCAGGAAAAGGGTTCCTTTTGGCATGGCAGTATCGAGTTGTTGGAAAACACAGGGTCTGATTCGAGTTCGTAACGTGAAGAGGCTACAGCTTTTTCCCACATGGCTGTGTGAGGAATCGGTGAATAATAGGCGATAACAGGTGTTATATTATTTTGTTTGACGGTTTTGATGGAATCTTCAATTGAATTTATTGTTTGTCCGGGCAGGCCGGCTAACAGATATGCGCCGACCTGATCTTTATTAAAACCCGCATTCTTCAGGCATGCAACAGCTTTCATAAATTCATCCTCGGTTACCTTTTTGTCAAAATCCTTTCTTTTTTCAAAGGCGGCGGTTTCAAGCCCAAGACGCAGGGTTTTAAAGCCTGCTTTATACATCAGGTCTGCTGTCTGATTTGAAATGCACTGGACATGGACGGCATTCGGGGTATGAAACCGCAGATTTATGCCTGTTTGAATTATTTTTTCCAGTATTGGAACAGCATGTTTTTCAGCGTTTACAAGGAGCGCATCATCATAAAACACAAAATCGATTACACCATATTTTTCATGCCAGTAGCATATTTCTTCCACCACGGATTCCGGGGATCGCAAAGCTCTTTTTGGATTTAAAAAATGTGATGCGCAGTAGGTGCAGGAAAATGGGCATCCTGTTGACGTGAGAATGGGGATATAGGAGATTTTTCTCTGGAGGTTAAACGCAGGATAAGGATAAGTGTCAGGATTATCAGGGTTATATTTTGGGCTGACAGCAAAGCCTGTAAATTTTTCCGCCAGCTTGAGGATGTGTTGAGCTGACTGACCGGTTATGACTTTGTCCGCACCTGAATGAAGCTCGGCGTGATCCTGGCAGAGAGTGGCATAAATACCACCAAGAACCACCAATGCGTTCGGATATGTTTCTTTGATGATATCAACGGCATGCCGCACACCCTGATGCCAGTATGTCATAAGTGAAGTCACAAGAATAAGATCGGGTTTTGGTATGGACAGGAGATCATCTCTGAACCATTCTTCCCTGATTCCGTATCTGGAATAGTTTCTGGATACATCCTCAAGACCGTCCGGTTTGGGAATCCTGGTTTTTAAATACGGCCCACGGCCGTATGTTGCATGAGGATCGGTTTTGACGGCTTTTTGATGAAACCTGTCAAGACAGTCAATATAGTAAACATTATATCCATGCAGGCGGAGGATGGAGGCAAGAGTGAGAAGTCCCATCGGCTTTGCCCAGAAGTCGTAAGCAGCAAAGTCGCAAATCCATGGATTTACAAGCAGAATATTTGGGGTGTCGTAATTCACGAATAATAGAACATAAAAAAGCCCTTAATCTCTGCGTTCTTTGCGGCTTTGCGGTGAGATATAGCGGGAATAAAGTCAGCTTTCATTACCATGCGGAAAGTATTCCATTGAGATTTTTTTCAATTCCTCGCGGCTGAAAAGGAGTGTATATGTATCGACCGAGGTTTCTTTCGACATCTTTATCGCCATTTTCCTGCAGGACTCTTCATCTCTGGCGTGAATCATGGTGTATAGATTGTATGGCCAATCGCCATTGGGGTTTCTCCTGTAACAATGTGAAACCTGCCTGAAAGAAGCCATCTTTTTTCCGACTTCATCTATCTGTTTTTCGTCAACCTTCCAGGCTACCATGGCGTTTGCTTTAAACCCTGATTTCTGGTGCCGTATAGTTGCGCCAAAACGCCTTATTACCCCCCTGTCGCAAAGATCTTTCAGCTTTTCCAGAAAAGTATTTTCTGAAATACCTAATTGCTCTGCGATTTCGAGATACGGCTGCTTTGTAATGGGAATGTCGCCCTGAATCGAGGCCAGGATCATTTTTTCAAGTTTTGTCAGCATATCAAATTTTAAATATTTATATAAAGCAATGTCAAGTACTTTTAGATTCGGGAAACATGTTGTTTATATCATGCTCTGTTGCCTTGCATATACCTTTTTCGGTAATCAAACCTGTTACAAGTCTTGCAGGCGTGACATCAAAAGCAAAGTTTGCGGCAGGGCTGCTTTCAGGGGTAATCAGAACGCTTTTTATCGCTCCCTGGTCAAAGCCCTGCACATACCTTATTTCATCAGGATCACGCATTTCTATAGGTATCTCTTTTAACCCGTCTTTTAAGTTCCAGTCAAAGGCGCTGGAAGGAAGGGCAACATAAAAAGGGACATTGTTATCCCTGGCTGCCA
Source organism: Candidatus Desulfaltia sp. (assembly GCA_030656555.1). Lineage (GTDB taxonomy): Bacteria > Desulfobacterota > Desulfobacteria > Desulfobacterales > ETH-SRB1 > Desulfaltia. The sequence continues at coordinate 10,414 of JAUSPN010000106.1, forward strand.
GCGCTTTAAGATATGTTCCGATTTTATTGGCAACATCGCCGGTGCGGGTAGTTCTGTCAGAACCCACAATTACAATATCCACCATGCCGTGCTGCATGAGATGGCCGCCCGCATTATCAGTAATTACAGTATGTTTTACACCTTGCTTACCGAGTTCCCATGCTGTCAGTCTTGAACCCTGATTCAGCGGTCTTGTCTCGTCCACCCATACATGGATGTCTATGCCTTTTTCAAATGCAGCATAGATCGGAGCGGTAGCAGTTCCATATTCTACACAGGCGAGCCATCCTGCATTGCAATGGGTGAGAATGTTGACGGTTTGATTATCTTTTCTGCGGCTTATCTCTGCAATCAGGTTCAGGCCGTTTTCACCTATTTTCTTGCAGTTTTCGACCTCTGTTTCGACGATTCTTTCAGCCTCATTAAGGGCTGCTTTAATTTTTCCAGATGATGTTTTTGCTTTGAGTGTTTCAGCTAAAACCTTATCAACAGCCCAGGTAAGATTTATCGCTGTAGGCCTTGCAGATTTTATCCTTTTACACTCTTTTATCAGAAAATCGTTGCTTGCTGGTTTATCTTCAGCATTTAAGGCGGCGAGGTAAACCCCGTATGCTGCTGTAACACCTATCAGGGGGGCGCCTCTCACACATGTTTCCTTTATAGCGTTTATGACATCATCGACACTTTTAAGCTCCGCAACCATAAACCGGTGTGGAAGAAGTCTCTGGTCAATTACCTTGATAACCTTTAAATTTTGACTCAGCCATATCGGCCGTATATGTTTACTACAGATTTTTTCTTGCTTTGGCAATATCGTCAACCCTTCCCATTACTATTAATATCATTCCTTCTTTCAGTATCTGTGAAGAGGGAGGATTAAATTCAATTTCTTCAGAATTCTGTTTTGAACCTAAAACCAGCAAATTGAATTTGTCATTGATGCCTGATTCGCTGATTTTTTTCCCCCCAGCGCTTGAGTGCGCTGAAACGGTTATTTGATGGATTCTTAAATCCTGTTTTCTGCTACGAAGCATGCTGTCAAGAAAATCAACGGCAGCGGGACGGATCATTTCAGATGCCATGCGGAGCGCACCGATAAAATTCGGCGATACAACGCTGTCTGCTCCGGCCTTTTTGAGTTTCGGGATCAGCTTCTGATTTGTCATTCTGCTTATTATCCGTATGTTTTTGTTTAACATTCGCGCGGTCATTGTAATATAAAGGTTGTCCTTGTCTGAAGGAAGGGCGATGATAATGCCGGCAGCTCTTTCAATCCCTGCGGCTAAAAGATTCTGATCATCTGTGGCATCTCCTTTAATATACATCAGGTTTTCTATCTTGCTGCACCGCTCAATATTCTTTTCATCAAGTTCTACCAGAACAACCTGCTCACGGTTTTTGACAAGTTCGTCAATTAAAGGGCATCCTGTTTCGCCGCCGCCGCATACGATATAATGGTTATTTAATTTCTTTATCTGTTTATCCATCTGTTTTTTCCTTAATATCCCGGAGATATCTCCCTCAACCAGCAATGCTGTCATGCTGCTTATGCCATAGAGCAGGATCCCCATCCCAAAAGTGATGAGAATCATGGTAAATATCTGCGCATAGGCATTGCCTGTAACCTGGATAATCTCACCGTAACCAACGCTGGTTAATGAAATTACCGTCATGAATATACAATCTATGAACTTTTTTCCATCAAATAGAAAATAATAGCCTGTGCTTCCTGCCGATATTACAACAAAAATGGCAATCAGTACAAAATATAATCTTTTTTTAATATTCATCGAAAAATTAATTCTTTTGCAGCAGTAAAACCAAGCTCAAAAGCCTTTAAATTAGATTCCACAAAACTTTTTTTTGTTTTTGTTTGTATTGCCTTTTTAACACTGTCTGCCGACAATGGCAGGATGCCTGTTTGGATCAGCGCTCCCAATAAAACAATGTTAACCGACAGAATACTGCCCGCCCGTTGTGCAAGATCAGCGGCATTAAAGGCGATAAGATGTTTAGTCTTGGATCGGATCAAATCCTGCAGTTTATCCAGATCAGGATAAACACTTTTTCCAAGAGCTACAGTAAATGGGGGAAGACAGGAAAGGCTGGTAATAACAACTGTGTTGGGATTGCACTTGTTCAGGGCTCTGAGCGTTTCTGAGGGTTCAAACCCCACAAGCACATCTGCCTCGCCGTCGGATATTATACTGCTTTTTGCGCTGCCGAACACAACGGCGGATTCAACTACGCCGCCTCTTTGGGCCATGCCGTGTATTTCACTCATGCGAACCGGAACGCCGGAAAGGAGGGCCGCTTCTCCAAGCACCTTTGAAGCAAGCAGATTTCCCTGCCCGCCAACCGCCACTATAATTAATTTTGTTGAATTCATAACCTTAGTCCTGTTTTTCTGTGGTTATTTAAGGCTTCCCTTTCATGATATCATTGCAGGCGTCTATTTCTTTTTATTTTATAATAATTATACGGTGTCACTACTCGTATTGCAAGTTTTTCCTTTTTTCCATAAATATATTGACTCCTATAAGCTCCTCCAATTAAAAATACAAAAAGCCTGCTCGATTTTTAATCTCCATAATGGTATAGAGTGTTTCAATAAAGGGGTAATTTTGAGGATATCCCTTAAATTTCATGAAGGCATAGAGTTTATTGCGCATAGTAAGAGCTCGACATGCTGGTTGCTGCCCTGTGTTTCGAGAGCAGAAAATTATAGTGCAGAGGAGTATATCTTGATATTTTATTTATTGTCCGTTATATAATTATTAAATTTATTATATTATTATAATCATGGAGAAAAAATACATGAAAAACTATTTTGCGGTAATATTATGTCTTGCGCTTCTGGTAATCGGTTCTGGATGTGCTACCATTTATGGTACAGCCGTGGATGAACGCAATGTACGCACAGTGGCCGGCGACATAAAAATTAAGACCACGATCCTGCAAAAATTTATCGAAGACGATGTTGTTAAAACTTTTGCTATTGATATAGCCTGCTATTATGGCCATGTTTACTTAATCGGTGAATATGATGCGGAAAAACAAAAAAACAGAGCCATTAAAATTGCCGGGAATGTTGAAGGGGTAAAAGATGTAACCACTTATCTTCTCGAAAAGAAAGATGGTGATCCATGCGGAACAACGGACAATCTTGCCATTAAAGCCAAGATTAAAGCCAAACTCATCAAGGATGAGAATGTCTGGTCAACCAATATCGACGTAACAGTTGTTCAGTGCAATGTGGTATTTGTTGGTCTTGTAGGATCAGATAAGGAGATAGGGAAGATTATTGCTCATGGTAAAAGTATAGGAGGGGTTCGAAGCGTCAAATCTTTCCTGAAGGTAGCGCCGCATCATAATCAATAAAAATCCCCTAACAAAAAAAGGAGGGCATTATGTACAGGAAAAAGCATCTTTTATGTGGCATTATGTTTGTTGGCGTTTTATCGCTGACAGGCTGCGGCAGTTTTGGCCTTATAAAGGCTGATATAAAGATGAGCCAAAAGAATTACGATGAAGCCATAGGCCTTTATCAGGAGTATCTTGCCAAAAAGCCTGAAACCGCGTGGGTAAGGAGCAGGCTGGGTTTTGCCTATTTGAAGAAAGGCTTGATGGATAAATCTATCGAAGAGTTTAAGAAAGTGCTTCAGGCTGAACCCGGCGAACCTTATGCTGTTTTATATCTGGGCATGGCCTATTTAAATAAGGATAGGTTCGACAAGGCCATAGAAACATGGCAGATTTACAGGAATAAAGAGCAGCCGCTGGTTGAGGAAGAAATCAGGCGTCTTTCAACCCTGGTGCAAATTGCAGCAAGCCAGCGAGACGCTAAAAAGGCTCTGGCGGCAGAAAAAACCCTTATGACCATTAAGCCGGCTGTAAACAGTGTGGCGGTATGTTATTTTCAGGATCTTTCTCCGAACAAGAGTTTGCGTGGTTTTCAAAAAGGGCTGGCCGCAATGGTGATTACCGATTTGTCTAAAATTAAATCGCTTAAGATCGTTGAACGAATACGTTTACAGGCCCTTCTTTCAGAGATGAAACTTGGCCAGACCGGAATAGTTGAGCAGAATACAGCACCCAGGGTCGGCAGACTGCTGGGAGCGGAAAACTTGATTGTAGGGAACCTGACACTGGGCAGCATTCATGCAACCACCTCTTTGACATCATCGGAAGCAGGAGAGATCAAGGGCACCAGTTCGGTTACAGTGGAAAAGGAAAAATTCTATGAATTACCCATTGCCATAGTAAAGGATATAGCCAGGATTCTTGGGATTACACTGACCACGGAGGAAAGCAAGGCTATAGGCATACCGCATACAACTGTTTACAATGCTTTTATCTATTATGGAGAGGCGCTTGATGCTATGGATGCCGGTAATTGGGAGGAAGCCAAGGATTTATTTGCCAAGGCCGTAAAAGAGGACCCGAAATTCGATATGGCTATAGATGGCAGCAGCTCTTGCCCTGGCGCTTCGTCACCTGACATTGGCGCATTAGCCAGCTTGACGGCAGCTCAGATGGCGAGCCATGCTGAGTTGTCTATTGATGAAGCCGAAGCTGCACAAGAAGCAGCTGATGAAGCAGCCGCGTCAACGGCGGCCAGCGGCGGCAATGGCGGCAATGGCGGCCACTAGGCAAATAGAGGAGTCAGGTAGACTCCATAAAAAACAATAAAGGTATTTTCATGAAAAGGTTCAACCTTGTTGCGATCCTGGCAGTTTTTTGTATTGTATTAGGATGCGCCGATTCTTTGAGGGCTGAAGAAAGATCAGAATCAGCCGGGCTTGACCAGGTTCCAAAGACTCTGGCTGTTTTGCCTTTTGAAAACAATTCGGTGACAGATCCGGATCTGTTTGCTCCATTAAGCAAGGGGCTTTCCGCCATGCTTATCTCAGATCTAAACAAAAGCGGCAGCGCTTTAAAGTTAATTGAACGCGGTAAGATACAAGCCCTGCTGAAAGAAATTGCTTTAAGCCAGACAGGAAGCGTGGACGAGGCTACGGCTATCAGGGCAGGCAAGATTTTAGGCGCTCAGGCCATAGCCTTTGGTTCCTTTATGGTTTTTGGGAAAACTGTCCGTATTGACACAAGAATCATAAACGTTGAAACCAGCGAACTTATAATGGCTGAATCAATTCTTGGTAATATCGACAATTTCATGAGCCTGGAGCAAGCCCTGGCAGAAAAGATTGCTGTTTCTCTTAAGATGGCTTTAATCTTTAAAATCGGCAAGGCTGAAAGTAGTATTAATGCTGCTCTGTATTTTTCAAAAGGGCTGGATGCTTTGGATAGAAATGACAGGGCACAGGCCAGAGAATTATTTAAAAAGAGCATAGAAATAGACTCGGCATATAAGCAACAGGTCGATAATGTGCAAGGATTAAATCAATGAACAGATTCTTATCAATTATAGCAATGCTGGCCATAGTGTTTGCCTGTACAACAGGCGCTATTGCATCAGAAAAAGTAGTTGAAGTTGAGGGAAGCAGCTTTGCTTCCAAAGATGATGCCATACGTCAGGCTCAGCGTTCGGCCGTAGAGCTGGCTGTTGGGGTCTTTATCCACTCTAAAACCGAGGTGGAAAATTTTGCAATAAAAAAAGACAGGATTATGTCTCGAACACAGGGCTATATCACCCGTTTCACAATCCTTAGGGAAGAAAAGGCTGAAGGCCTTTACACTGTCAGGTTAAGCGCAACTGTTTCAATGGACAAAATAAAAGACGATCTTTTGGCCATGAGAATTCTGCTTGACAGCATGGAGCGGCCAAGGCTTATGATTTTAATAGAAGAAGAATATATCGGCATGGACCATGTCGGCATGTGTTTAGCCGAAACCGAAATATCCTCCCTGATCGCGGCCAAGGGTTTTGATCTTGTTGACAGGGCGCAGATTGAGAAGATAAAGAGCCTTGACCAAAGCAGACAGGCTTTAGCCGGAAATATCGCCGCAGCCAAAAGACTGGGATTGGACTTTGGATCTCAGTATGTGATAGTGGGCAAGGCCGTAGTTGAAGACATCGGCGAGGCTTATCCGGGTTCCGGCCTTAAATCGCTTCAGGCGAGTCTCCAGCTAAAAGTAATTCAAACCCAGACAGGGCTTTTATTAGGTTCCATAGTAAAAAATGGGATTTCCGTCCATATCAGTCCACTGACCGGCGCAGGCAAATCTCTGAAGATAGCGGCCCAAAAGGCTGTTGACGAATACCTGGTTGATACCATTACAAACTCTTTTCAGGAGTTTCTTAATAACGGCGCCCCCCTTAAACTGCATATAACCGGCGTAACATCCTTTCAGCAATACAAATTGATTGTATCTAATATTGAAATTATGGACAAAGTTGTAAGCAGCAAAAAGGAAGGCTGGAATAAAACCGGGGGGCTGCTGGCGCTGGATCTGCGCTTTAAGGGTACGAGTGAAGAGCTTGCCGAACTTTTGGATGGCTTGAATCTTGGCAAAAACAGGCTTGAAGTGGTTGATTTTGCGCCGGACAGAGTTGACTGTAAGTTGCGATAACAAGCAACCGTTCACGGTTATCGGTTCACAGTTCACAGTTTAAAACGGTTACCGGTTTACGGTTAACTGTAAATTTATAAAGATGTACTGATAACCTGCAAGATTTTCCTCAAACTTCTAAATCTTCAAAAGAGAACCATATAATTCTCCTTTACCTTCTGTTTTTTTCAACCGTGAACCGATAACTGTAAACCGTGAACGGTTACGATAACAAAAAGGCCGAATTAACCTTTCAGGTTAGTTAGGCTATAGACCTTTAGCCTAACTAACCTGAATAATTACAGTTAATTAATATTGATCGCGCCAAATGGATTGTCGGTTCCTTTTTTGAAAAACAGAAAACGATTTCCCTTGGCCTGCTGGGTATCAAACAGTATGCCCTGATCCTGCAAGCCCTTGTAAAGTTCCCGCTTAAAATCGAATTTTTTCCCCTGATAGTTCACATCAAGCTGAAAATTTCCAGGCGATTCATTTCTAACAGACTTGTCCTTAAAACCGGTCATTTTCTCAATTACATCAACGATTATATAAGTTTCCTGTTCTGAAAAGTTTCTAAACCATACATCAAGACGGGTTCCAGCGTGAACAGCACGCTCAAAATAAGACAGTGTATCTTCAATTAAAGCATCTGCAATCGCTTTTCCCAATTGATCCGCAGCCTTTGCAGCCTGCATATCTTCATAATAATTTCCTGCTGCTTTCATGATTTTTACGTACAGATCACCCGATTTTTGAGCTATAAGATCTGCGGTGGCCGGAGCAACGGCACGCAATGCTATTTCAACAATGACACCGCCAAAATACTTGCTCGATCCACCGGTCTTGCTCGCTGCATGCACATCATATACAAGAAGCAGGTCTGCCTTATATTTTAAGGCAAGAGCGGAAAGGTCGTCCATATCCACATCAATCCTGCCTGCCTGCTCTATCTCGTTGTAAACATCATTAACGAACATTTTGTCCAGGACTATAAAGCCTTTTCTGGCAAAAACTCCGTTAATTGCCTGCTCGGCGGCCCTGACTACCCTGGAATCCCTGTGCATTGAACTTTTGGTTTCGGGAATATAAATTGCCATAAATCGGGGGTTGCCGATCTGTGCCATTAGAATCCCGATCGCCTTTAAATCATTTTTAATCGAAGCTGTTTGCACGTCAGCCTGCATGGTTACGGTGTATATTGAGCCGTCCGGACTTTTTCCTTCAGACAATATATTATAATTGGTTACATAACCGCTTGCCCTCGAATAAATCTTATCCTGCAGCACCTCAAAGTTCGCAACCTTGGTTTTAGAATCGATGAGAGCGCCTATGCCTTGTTCAACCGCAGCCCGCTGGGCATCAGCAATAGCGCTTTTACGATCTGTTCCTTGCCCCACAACCGTCACCATTGCGCTGTAACCGGTTGATACAAAAAGAAATATAATTCCCAAAACAAGACATGCCATCATATTTTTTTTATTTTTTAAAGCCATAATACCTCCTTTAAATTAATATATCCGCACCCCTTTTTCTTCCTGTGTTTTCTGAACCGGTTTTTGCTTCAGCATGTTTTTTTGTTGTTCATATTTCCGGCAGTCTTTGATTGCAACCTGAATTCTTGCCATAGCATCCAGGTAAAGTTTATTATCCCCGCATTTGACTGCCTTTTTATACATTTTGCTTGCGATATTGAAATTTTCAAGGTCGCCAACAGATTCGTGGGCCAGACCTAAATTATAATAGGCGGCCGCGTTATCTGGTTCAGCCTTGATTACATCCTGCCAGATCTCTTTTGCCTCGTCCCATAATCCACGCTTGGCGAATTCTATGCCGCGTTTTATCATATCATGGCCACCATAGCCAAGTTTTCCGCCGTCATAAAATTCTATGGTTTCGGTAATCTTTGTTGGAGAAATTTTTGCGACAAGCTGAGACGCAACATTGGCTGACAAATCATTTAAGGTTTGATTCGGCGCCGGTAACTGGCTTAACTTCATCCCTCCTAAAACTGAAAGAACATATTCCTTGTTGCCGCCGAATTTCTGATTGTAATTTTCCGTGACCTTGCTGGTCGCTATAATCTGCTTTGTTTTCAGGTTAAACACTTTGAAATCAGTGGTTAGAGAAGCCTGGCGTATGACATAGGGCACCGGCCTGAGTACTGTCTTTTTGATTTCCACATCCACCCATTTACCAAAAATATTTTTTTCTTTTTTATATCGTCCCGTGCCTTCCTGCATCTGGACCTGTTCATGTCCACGGATATCATTTATGTTGGAGGTTACCCGCCCGGTAATTACTCCATCTGCTTGAATATTTTCAAAAGCCGGAAGAAATCTTGGATCGTCCACTTGATCATAGACAACCTGGTCCAGGGCATTTGTCTTTGAAGTGTCAATAAGATTGAAGTGCTGCACCTCGCTTAATTTATTATAGAAATCGCTGCGCACAGTTTCACCGAACTGGCCTTCAAACTTAAGCAAAGCAAGCGTCCGGATGCCGCCAAGAGAAACTTCGGCAGGCCTGATCCTGCTTACACTGGTCTTTCCGGCGCAACCAAACCATGCAAGCATTGCAATTACTATTAAGCCTGCTGATAATTTTAAGATATGTTGCTTGTAATTCATGGGCATTTCCCTTCAATTAAAAGTTAATTTGATTATTGTCGCAAGCCGGCATCAATATTTTTGCCCTTTGGTTCAGGCGGAAGGTTAGGTTTTATCAAAAAATTTTTTTTAATCGACTCAACCACCTTGTCTATATTTTCTACTCCATCCCTGATTTCGTTAACCCCTCTCTTTGTTGACCGTGTAACCTCCGGTATATCATGGCTCCCTTCTTCCATCTCTTTTAAAATCCTTTTAATGCTTGAGATGCTATCTAATACCCCCTCTCCGGCCTTTTTTATCGTTGCGAGATTATCCTGGACCTTATTTGTTATTTCAGGTGTTGCCTGGGCAATGCTTTCCAGAATCTGAGTTACCTTGCCAAGATCATCAAGTATGATTTGCAGAACTTCCCTGGATTTTAGTATGCTGCCGGCAGTCCCTTTGCCGGCCTGTATATCACCGGTAATAGCTTCAAGATGAGAAATGGTTTTGTTTAAGTTATTGACGGTTGTAAAAAAGGGGCCATTGGGATCCCGCATTATTTGTGTTATTTCTGAGATATTCTGGACCATCCCGACAACCTTTTTAGCTGTTTCTTCAACACGGAACTCTGACATAAGGTCGGATATCGATTTTTTTGCCGTGGAATTGATTTCTCCGCCCTCAGGTATCAGGGGGCTGTCCGCGCTTCCTGGTTTAATGGAAATATATTCAGACCCGATAAATGTCGGGCTTTCCACAATTGCAACAGAATCGCTTCTTATTCTGGAAGAATATTCCTCTAAAATAGCCAGCTTAACCTTAACCCTGTTTTCAACAAGTACAATTTTTTTTACCTTTCCTATATCTGCTTTAAATAGTTTTACAGCAGCATCTTCCTTAAGATTATAACTTTCATTAAAGGTAGTATAATATGTAATGTATGTTTTGAACCAGTCTTTGCCTCTGCCGATAATCACCACAGTAGTCAGCAGTATAACTACGATGCAGATTATAAATGTTCCAACTGTTTTTTCTTTTTTGCTAAAATTTAAGTCCATGGAATTAATAAGTGCCTAAAGTATGTTAAAGTATGTTAAAGTGCCTAAAGTTAAAGGAATTCTGCCTATTTTATACCTGCCGGCAGGTAGGTAGGTTCCTTAAGCCATCAATGCACAAGGGAGCAAGCTCCTTCTATCTTTGGGTTATCAATTAGCACGCCGAAGGCGTACCACAACTTTAGGCATTTTAGGCACTTTAGCTCACTTTAGGCACTCAAAACACCTAAGCTGAAATGGTTGTTAATTTTCCACCTGAAATAAGTATTTTCCTGTTTGAAAACTCTTTAACAAAATCAGTGTGATAAGAAATAAAAACAACAGGGAGTCCGGATAGTAACATTTCTTTAAGAAGCTTGACAAAGAGATCGAATTTTTCATGCCTGATAAAATCCTCAGGCCGCTCAAACAGCAGTATGTCAGGCGACTTGGTAAGCTCTCTGATTACAATGGCGCTTCGCAGTTCCGTCGGCCTGAGATCGCCCGGACGCATATCCAGTTTGTCATAAATATCGAAAACAGTGCATAAATTTTTAACATTATCGCTGAGATCAAGGAAAAATGAATTTTCAAAATAGTATCGCATTAATAGAAGATTTTCCCTGATACTCATATTGCTGATCATCGATGCATCTGCAGCAACATAACCTATTTTTTTCTTATATGGAAGAAGATTTCTGTGGTCTGAAAAATTAATTTTTCCCCCCATAAATCGATAAATGCCTTTTGTTGGATGCTCAAGCATTGCAACAGCCTTTAGAAGCAGGTGTGCGTCATCCGGCGAATCAGCCTGCACAGAGCATGCATCCCCCTTTGACAGGCCAAAATAGAATCGGTTAAGGCCGTTTCCTTGACCTGTTGGGGAAAGCGTATAATCTGAAAGCTCGATTAACCTCATTATTTAGTTTCTTCTCACATTTAGTCGAAACAAAGTGATTTGTTCCGTAAAAAGTCAAAAAATCACTTTTTGCGAACCGTGTTAAGTGTTAAAGGTATGATTAAACAGGCAATTTCTTTAACATAACACCTGATGAATTCGTTTTTTTTACGAATTCATCATTATTTACAGGTAAAATATTATGGATATAATGACATTTATTACCAGGCAGTAAAAAAAACACTCAATGGCTGCTTTTGATGTTGCTATTGGCAGGCCTGTAATATTTTTTTTTATGCTGAATCCTTGATAGAGACATGTTACGGTAATAATAATTCCAAAACACAGGGCTTTTACAATTCCTACAATAATATCTGTCGGAGTTACGGCTTTTGCAATCTGTCCAAGAAAGTCGCCTAAATTAATATGTGTAAAGACCCACACTGCCCCATAACCTCCGACAATGGACACCAGGTCAAAAACGATGAAAAGACAAAGTATGGCGGAGGTAATTCCTATTAATCTCGGCAGACAAATTGTTCTTATGGGATCAATGCCTGACATTTCAAGCGCATCTATTTCATGAAAAATCTTCATGTAGCCGATCTCTATAGTTACTGAAGTGGCTGATCTTAATATAACCAAAAGAGCTGTAATGCCGGGGCCTAATTCTCTTACAATTAACAGCACCATTGTTGTGCCTATGTCATATTGACTTGAGATCCTGGCAAATTGTATAATAAGCATGCTCCCAACAATAAGAGCAATCGGAATAAGCAGGGGAAGGGCTTGCACAGCCGTAAAATATATCTGTTCCAGAATAACTCTTCTGACAAGAACTCTACCTTCTATTGGTTTTTGAAGGATCAGATTGAATATTCTGTAAGTAAAGGCAAACAGGTTCAAAATATGATTGACAGATTGTAAGGTTTTTCTGCCTATGTAACCCGCTATTTGATACATGTTACTCGTTACTCGTTGCGTATTGTTGACTGTGAGCGTTCACGGAACGTTGAAATTGGAAAATAGAAATTGGAAATTTGGCCTGAACCTTTTTGTTCCACTTATCAAAGTCGTGCCCGACCATATCTGATAACGCTTCTGCTGGTTTGTAAACATCCAACTCGTAAACTCGTTTCATCGCTCCCAAATTTCTACTTTCCAATTTCAAGTTTCAAGCCGTGAACGGCTACTGTTGACTTATTATAAATCTTACAATATAAAATTAAAACAGGTCAACAAAATTGAACATATGCCATGTGCCTGACATTTCATACGGAGATCTCGCGGAGACCTTTATGAAAAAAATCGCTTTACTCTATCCCCTTTTCATTTCTATGTTTGCCATATTCGTCGGAATCCTTGCTTATTTGCAAGGGATATCCTTTCTTGATCTAATGGAATTAAAAACCATTGATTTAAGATTTGAGACAAGAGGACAAATCTCTCCACGCCCTGATGTGGTTCTGGCAGTTATTGATGAAAAAAGCATTGGTAAAGAGGGAAAGTGGGTATGGCCAAGGTCAAAAATCGCAAATCTTGTTACAAAACTGTCAAAAGCCGGTGCCGGCGTAATAGCATTTGATATTGGATTTTTTGAAGAGGATGATAAAAAAATTGTAAACACCATAAACGAGATACAACGCACAATTCACGATCACAACATTCGAAAAAAAGAAATTGACAGCTATCTGAAAAATCTAAAAAAGCATGCGAACAACGATCAACTCCTTGCCGATGCTATAAGAAATTCCACAGCCAAAATAGTGCTGGGATATTTTTTCCACACAGATCCCACTGAATCAAGCCATATCAGCGAAAACCAGATCAGTATTCACAAGAAGAATATTTCAGGGTCCAGGTATAAATTTATACGTTATGCTTCAGGAGCTTCTCAGAATATACCACTTGTTGAAGCCAAAACACCTCAGTCTAATATAGAAATTATTTCAACCGCAACCGATTATTCCGGATTCTTTAATATGTTACCGGACAAAGACGGGGTTGTGCGATGGATGCCCGGCGTCTTCAAGTGCGCGGAGAAGTTGTACGCTCCTTTGTCGCTAATAGCTCTCAGCGCTTATTTGGAAAGCCCGATTTCAATTAATATTGGTGAATATGGTGTGGAAAGAGTGCAAGTTGGGAAAATAATGGTACCGACAGATGAGCTGGGACGAATTTTGATAAATTACAGAGGAGCAGGGAAAACCTTTCCTCATATACCTGTTACAGATATACTAAACAATAATATAGCCGATACTGTTGTGAAGGACAAGATCGTTATAGTGGGTGCGACTGCTGTTGGAATCTACGATTTAAGGGTAACTCCATTTGAAAACGTTTTTCCAGGCGTTGAAATTCACGCAAATGTCGTAGACAGCATCCTTTCAAAGGATTTTATGTATCAACCGGCCTGGGCTGCTATTTTTGACATTATGGCAATAATTGTTGCCGGACTTATCCTCGGGCTTGTGCTTCCTAAAGCAGGCGGCATATCAGGCGCTGCAGCTGGTTTCTCATTGTTTGCCGGCTATATTTTGCTATGCCAGTATCTATTTTCTCAAAAAGGCTTAATCCTCAATCTTGTTTATCCCCTGAGTGTAATAATTTTAGTATATATCAGCATAACCGCATACAAATATTTTACAGAGTCAAAGCAGAAGAAATTTATCAAAGATGCTTTTTCTACTTATCTTGCTCCCGCAGTTGTCAAACAGCTTATCGAGTCTCCTGAGAAGCTTGTGTTGGGTGGTGAAGAACGTAAAATTACAGCCTTTTTTTCAGATATCCAAGGTTTTACAGGTATTTCCGAAGGGTTGACTCCAAAGGAGCTTGTTGAACTGTTAAATGAATTCCTTACAGAAACAACAAACATAATTCTTAAATATGAAGGAACGGTGGATAAATTCGAAGGTGATGCTATAATCGCATTTTTTGGAGCCCCTAACGATCTTGAAAATCAGGAAGAAATAGCATGTATGGCTTGCATTGACATGCAAAAAAGGCTGTCTGAACTAAGAGAAGGCTGGAAAACATCAGGCAAGCCGGAGCTTTATATGCGGATCGGTCTTTGCACGGGTCCGGCTGTTGTCGGCAACATGGGATCAAAAACACGCATGGACTATACAATGATGGGAGATACGGTTAATATTGCGTCAAGGCTGGAAGGGGTTAATAAAATATACGGAATTTATATGCTGATTGGCGAAACAACTTTCAGAAAAGCCGGCGATAAAATAATGGCAAGGGAAATTGATTCGATAAATGTTGTGGGGAAAAAAGAACCGGTAAGGGTTTATCAGCTTTTAGGTTATAAAAAAGATATTGGTGAAAGCATGGATAAGACAATAGATAATTACTCCAGCGGCCTTTATGCATACAGAAATCAGGATTGGGAAAAAGCCGAAAGTTTTTTTAAGGCAGTTTTGGAGCTGACACCTGACGACGGTCCAAGCAAGACCATGCTTCTCAGGTGTGATGAATATAAAATTAATCCCCCTCCAAAAAATTGGGATGGATCGTTTACTATGAAAACAAAATAAAACACTCATGACAAACAATAAGGTTGTTATTTAAAATGAAAAAACTATCTAAAATAAGTCTGCTTATATGTTTGTGCTTTACCGCTTTTTCATCGTTTGCAGAGGCAAATCAACAAGTTGCAGGCACTGTAACATTTATGATCGGAGATGTATTTGTTTCTCATGACAAAACAACCTGGGTTAACGCAGATTTTGACATGAAAATTTATCAGGGGGATCAAATCAGAACAGAAGTGGAATCACGTTGCGAAATTACCCTTGAAGACGGCACAATGGTTAGAATGGATGAAAACACGTCACAGCAATTTGAAAAATGTATGGTAAGCAAAACCGCAAAAGAGGTTTCCTTGTTTCTGTCTTCAGGTAAAGTGTGGTTAAACGCCCGCAAAATCCTTGCAAAATCCGACAGCTTTAAGGTCAGGACCAATAAAGCGGTTTGCGCAATACGCGGAACAAAGTTCAGAGTTGATACAGAGGATGAACAGACGCGAATTAGTGTCCATAAAGGGGTTGTGGCAACATGGAGTGCTTTGTTTGATAAACCAAAACCTGAGACGGATGTTTTCACATTAGAACCTAAGCCAATAGCCGGGCCGCATCCGGTATCCATGGAAAAGTGGGTAGAAATTGTAAAAGCTTTTCAGCAGATTACAATCGATTCAAACGGAAAATATGAAAAAAAGGATTTCAATATTAATAGCATTATGGAAGATCAATGGATAAAATGGAATATGGTTCGTGATGGTGATCAGGATTAAGGAGTAAAATCAGTAAAACAGCTTTAATTCCTGAATTCGCAAAGAGACTTTTTGTCTTGTTCCCATGTTCCAACGTGAGAACCTATATGGTATGCATTCCCACGCTGGAGCGTGGGAACGAGAAACAAAATAATTTAAATGGCAAAGCGACATCATTATTCAACGTTCGATGTTGGACGTTCGATGTTCGACGTTCATCTTTTAATTTGTTCTTCGTGCTTCGTGGTGAAAAAAAACATAATAAATGCTAAAATCTCGCGATTCAACATACAAAAAACACTTAACAATCCTCGCGCTTGCCGTTGTGGGGTTTTCCGTTCTCTTTATTTCTATTCTGCTTAAAGGCATTGCCTATAACATACTTACCCAGATAGACAACACCCTTTATGCACAATTTTTGTTAATTCGGGAGCGGCTCAACGAGGATAAAAAGGCTGTTCAGAGCAATGTCATTATTGTCGGGATCGACGACAGGACATTAAACAGGTTAGGCGCTTATAACCCTTCCACATATCGAAAATATCACATAGATCTGCTTGCGAATATACTCAAAGGCAAACCCGCCGCGGTGGCTTATGATATCCTTTTCGGCGATCCCCACGATGATCCGGATGTGGACAGACGGTTTTCTGAGATTATGAAAAAAGGGCCGGTCTTTTCGGTTATTTTCGGGTCTGCTCATGCTCAATCAAAACAAATGTTCAGGCCGCTTGCCGATAATATCTCCGGCAAACAGGACATGAAATTTGTAAGCGAAAACGGTTTTGAGTCAATGGCTCCCTTTATGCTTTCTTCTTTGAAAGGCATTGGCCTCGCAAACGCCTACCCGGATAATGATGGGATATTAAGGAAGATGCCGATGCTTTTCAAAGTGGGCGGCAGGCTTTATCCGACAATATCGCTCGAGATATTTAGAAACATAAATAATATTCCGGAATCTAAAATCAGGACCATAAACAACAGAGTAATAACCGGCAAGACAACAATTCCTGTTGATAAATATTGTAGAGCGCATGTAAACATCGATAATACATACAAAATAAGAGAAATATCATTTTATGATGTCTGGGCGGGTCGCGTGCCAGGGCGTTTTTTTAATGATAAAGTTGTGTTTATTGCTGCAACAGCCACAGGCCTTGGCGATAACAAACTGGTCCCGCTGCTTGGCTATGTCAGCGGAATAATGATTCACGCCAACCTGTTCCTGAATATGGTTCACAATAATTTCATTAATGAAGTTGCGGGAACCTCTTATTATCTTCTAATACTTTTTGCTTCTTTTTTTTATACATACCTGTTTTATGTCCGTCACGAATTGCCGCTTATAAAAAGGGCGGTTGATTATGTCTCCAGCGTGTCACTTGTTATCAACTTCGGCAATGCGTTTCTTAAGATCCCATTTATCAGTCGTCCTTATAATGGATTCAAATCCATGCGTGACAAAAGCTATGTTTTAAGAATATTTTTTCTTTTGTTTTCTGAAACACGACAGCGTCTTGCGCCGGTCCTTTTGCAGCTTGTATTTCTGTACGCAACCCTTTTTTTAATTTTCTATTATTTGAATATCCTCATTAAACCATTTACCATTATGATACAATTAATTATCTGTTATATAATTGTTTCTGAATTCAAAAGAATAGATTTCACCAAGATTTCTCCCCAAAAGTAAAAAGGAAAATCAGAATGAGAATATTGCCAGAGCATAGATTAATTATTTCTATCCTTACAATTGCAAGATCGCGGGCAATACGGACATGCCTGTTTTTTGTTTTAATCCTGCCGATCTTTTATATTTATTCCGAAAAAGCGGCTATTGGCGCATATAATGATGTTAGCGGCTTTAATACAGCTGCCGAGCTGCTTAATAATGGAATGTATCTTGAAGCATTAAGCATATATCAGGAGATTTCAATTTACTCGGATAAACAAGACAACAGAGCGCGGGCATTGTTATTCATGGGAACCACTTACAGCCTTTATCTTGATCGGTATGACGCTGCCCTGGAACAATTTGACAAAATTATTAAAACCTATCCAACCAGCCAGACAGCATCTGATGCTCTTTTTAACAGTGGCATGGTATTATATGAAACAGGAAAATTTAAAAACGCTCATGCTTTTTTTAAAAAGTACATGGAAAAATATCCGGATGGTCCGCGCATACAATCGGCGGAAGTATGGGCTGACAGCGCAAAGACTCAGATGTCGGAGATTCGGAAACCTGAAGAGATTGCTCCGGTTCCTTTGGATAAGATGGATGTTGAGGATACAATTATAAGGGTTTTGATTAAAAACAAAGCTGAAAAAACTACCATTTATTCAGAGCAAAGCATCTCGTTGTATGATCCATTTTCAAAGAAAATGATTTATCGCAGCTCCGAGCCTGTGATTTTCACAAAACAAGGGGAGCAGCTTGCGGCAAATGGCCGGAAGCTTGATCTCCACATGTGTATGGTCAAAACCAACGGCAAAGCTATTATGGTTGATAATCGCAGATTCAGGGGCGAGCTTACTATACTGGCTGATTCAAAATCGCTGTCTGTTGTTAATAATATTCCGGTTGAACAGTATCTTTATGGCGTCGTGCCGAAAGAAATGCCGCATAGCTGGCCAAAGGAAGCACTGAAAGCTCAGGCAGTGGCTGCCAGAACATATGCTCTTTATATTAAAGATAAAAGCGCCGACAAACCATATGATGTGGAATCAACCACGACATCGCAGGTATATGGAGGATTTGACGCTGAAAAAGAGGAGTCTAATCTGGCGGTTGATGAGACACGCGATCAGGTAATCACCTATGATGGAAGACTTATTGTTGCCTATTTTCATTCAAGCAGCGGAGGGCATACTGAAGATTCAAAAAATGTCTGGACTGCTGATTTGCCATATCTTAAAGGGGTTTCTGACGGTTTTAGCGCAAATATTCCAAATAGCCAGTGGAGCTTTTTTGTTTCATATAACGATATGCAAAACAATTTGAACAAGTACGGCCTGAATATTGGACAGATTAGTGTGCTCAATGCCGCTGGTGAGTCTCAATCAGGACGTTTACTGGGAGTAAGTGTTGTTGCAAACAACGGGACAACCGAACTAAAAAGCAATAATTTCAGAATAAAGGTTGGAGCGACCAGATTAAAAAGCACACTTCTAAAAATGGCTCCCGAGCGTGACGGCATTCTTTTTGCCGGCAAAGGTTACGGCCATGGAGTCGGCATGAGTCAATGGGGCGCAAATGTGATGGCCCAAAAAGGATTTGGTTATCAGGACATTTTAAAGCATTATTATCAATCTGTTAAAATAGTGGCTTTAAGCAGCCAATAATGATGAACCGCAAAAGCGAGCGCATTCCACGCTGCTTGCGGCGGGGAGTTTTAATATTTCAGCAAGACTCGTAAAAAAATTAATAGAGCTCGCAAAATCTCACGGACAACAAAAAGATAACAAAATCCTTATCGACCTTTCTTTAACGCAGAAAGAGCTTGGCGATATGGTCGGAGCAACAAGGGAAAGCATTAATAAGGAGCTTAAATCGTTGCGAGAACAAGGTCTGATAATAATTGAGGGGAGCAGAATCCAAATACTCGACACATCTCGCCTTAAAAGCAAAATTTTTTGATCTTGAAAAGGAGAACGCATTACATGTTAGCCATTAAATCAAAAACAGGAAGTATGAATGTGGCAAGAATAGCCGCGCTGGTATTTCTGTTCATTATATCTGCTGCGTATGCTTATGCCTCGCAATCTACCATTACAGAGGCCGAGGGGTATGCCTGCATGGGTGAGGACAGGTCAAGGAGACAGACAGAACTGGCTGCGCTGGAAGCTGCAAAGAGAAACGCAATAGAGTTCGCGTCGACCTACATGACAAGCGAAACTCATATCAAGGACTTCGAGCTTGAGAAAGATCTGGTTTCTGCATATGCCAATGCCACTGTAAAAGTCATCAAGGAAATCGAAAAGGGCTGGTACAAAGATGCAAGGTCAGGGGATTGCTTCAGTGTAAAAATTAAGGCCGAGGTGATACCTGATGAAAAGGCAATGGATAAAGTTTCTAAAAGAAAGGATGTTGCCGACGATCCATCCGCCCCGCTCCATGTTCAGGTCTGGACGGATAAAAAGGAATATGAGCGTGGCGACAGGATGAGGATTTACATAAAAGGCAACAAGCCCTTTTATGCCAGCGTCATATACAGGGATGCTGCCGGAAAAATGGTTCAGATCCTGCCCAATCCATACAGAAATGAAAACTATTTCCAGGGCGGGGTTATCTATGAGATACCGTCGGGCAAAGACAGATTTGATCTTGAAATAAGCCCTCCATTTGGCGAGGAAAACATATCCGTATATGCAAGCACGTCACCGCTGGGCAAGATAGACCTTAACTCTCAGGGCGGAGTCTATTTTGTCAAGACAAAGGCAAATGACATAGGTGCAAGAACAAGAGGAGTATCGCTAACCGGAAAATCAACCGGCAAAACCGGCTATGCCTCTGAGTTCTATGAGAATAAAGCTGAAATTAAAACAAAGTCTGCGCGATAAGTTTGCAAGAAATAAAATAAAAGCAAAATACCCGAACCCGTTCTTTTGGGCCGTGTTTATACTTCATAGCGAAGGTTAAAAGGTGTTTAGTGTTAATTTGGCAAAAAAAGGGGCAAATGTCCCGTATTTGGTTTAATTTATTGATTTCAGCCATACTTATAGTGTAATTTATAATGCAGTGAATTCCATTGTTGTCATGTGATCTATTCCATTGCGGTTCTTATAATAAACAGATTATGATAAAAGCGTGAAAATGCTTTTTATATGAGGCTGTCAATATTATGAAAAGAAAATGTAGCATAATAACAATATCCTTGTTGCTGATAATCATGTTTGCAAGCCTTTGTGTTTTCGGATGCGTAGCCGTGGGTAAAAAAACTGCTATTGTTTCCGGTATCGAGATCGCCTTTAAAGGAACTTATAAGGTTGATCCATACATGGAAAAGCATATGCCGCGTACTGTGGCTATTCTTCCCTTTGTTGATGAATCAAAAAGCCAAAAAGGGGCTGAAGCTGTGCGCAGAGGTTTTTATAACCATCTCAGCTCCCTGCCATATAAAGATATGGAACTCTTTCGTGTCGACCACCTGCTCAGAAAAGCAGGGCTTGCCGACCCTGTTGACGTGCACAAAATATCGCCTGAAAAACTTAAGGAGATCCTCAACGTAGATGCGGTTATTTTTGGAACCATATCAAATTTTGACAAGCTCTTTGCAGGCGTTTATTCACAGGTCTCTGTCGGCGCTGAAATAAAGATGTATGATACACAGGGGCATTTTCTGTGGTCAGGCCAGCATGTGGCCCGCATACACGAAGGCGGCATTTCTGTCACACCTATCGGCATTGTTGCTTCAATTATTGCCGCTGCCATGAATGTAAGAGATATACAACTGCTTAGAGCATGCGACGATCTTTTCAGGGATATGGTTAAAACGATCCCGGCGGTAAAACAGGCCGAAGTACTCCGAAAGCCGCGTATTGAGATGCTGGCACAGGATTCAAAAGGAGAACCAAAGAAAGCCGGCGATATAATTAAGGTGGCATTAAAAGGTGATCCAGGAATGCAGGCGTGGTTTGATATGGGTGATTTCAAAAAAGGTATCGACATGGCGGAGGTTGAGCCGGGTGGATACGTAGGCTCTTACAGTGTGGTGCCCGGAGACAATATAAAGGATGTTGTTGTTACAGGGTATTTGTCTGATGATGCCGGTAATACAACAAGCTGGGTTGATGCAACCAGGACAGTAACCCTTGATACAACCCCGCCGGATGCCCCCAAAAACCTGACAGCTACAGGTCGTGATAATAGGGTTGTGTTAAGCTGGGATAAAAACACAGAAGATGATCTTTCAGGGTATATAGTTTACAGAAGCGATACTCCGCTTAGCGGTTTCAAAAAAATAGGACAGACCGAGTTCGCCGGGTTTGAGGATGAAAATGCAATAAATTTAAATGCCTTTTATTATAAAATTTCTGCCATTGATCTGGCTGGTAATGAAAGCAACAATGAGGAGGCTGTTGCCGGAACGGCGGTGCCTCCAGGTCCTACCTATGTAAAAGGTAACCTGGAAAAGGATACAATATGGTATGCTGGAGCAAGCCCGTATATTATTGAAGATACAGTAATTGTTTCGGAAAGATCCTCTCTTTTAATCGAGCCGGGCACAATAATTAAATCCAGTGGAGGTGGCCTGGTTGTCAAGGGCGGTCTAATTGCAAACGGCAGCAAAAACCAGACAATTACCTTTTTATCGGTCAAGGATGTTGGGGAGGATGTTGGGGAGAGTGTTTTAGAGAACGCCTGGAAGGGGATTTTATTTGACAGTGTTAAGGGCGATAAGAATCTGCTCGCATTTTGCCGGATTAAAGACGCAGCCATAGGTGCTGAAATTAAGTCGTCATCGCCGGAGATCAGAAACTGCGAATTTGTAAAAAATAATATCGGCATTAAAATTATCGGAGGCTTTTCAAATCCACAAATAGAAGAATGTATAATCCACGATAGCAGATCCGAAGGCATTAAGATTATAGATGGAGCAAGAGTTTCCATTAAAGATAACCGCATAAAAAATAATAATGCAGGCCTGTTTATTCAGGATGCTGGGTCGGTTTCAGTAAAAGGTAATTTAATAACTAATAACAAAGGCTGCGGCATTATTGTTAAAAACAGCGAGGCTGCAATTTCAAAAAATAATATTTATGATAATATCCCGTCAGACATGAAGGGGGCATTTCATGGCAAAGCCGCTGATGCCGATGACAACTGGTGGGGTAAAGCTGACTGGCATGACCTTTTGACCAATACAAGTGGACGAATAAATATTAAGACAATCCTTGATGGTCCGTATCCTGATGGGAAACCGATCGCTATTCCGGTTATAACGGGAAATCTTGGCGGACAGATTGATACGGATTCAATTCTTGCATTCTCTGACAGCCCTTACAGAATAACAAAAGACCTGATACTGGATAATGGTGCAACACTTTATATCCAGCCGGGTGTTATACTTTTGTTTGACAAGCAGTTTTCGATTATAACAAAAAACGGCGGTGTAGCTGCCAGGGGAACAAAAGATAATCCTATTATATTTACATCTTCAGGATCTTCCCCTTCGCCGGGAGATTATAAAAATGCCGTATCTTTTTCAGAGCCAACCAAAGTCAGCAGTTTTTTTAAATACTGCAAATTTGAATATGCTGCAACAGCTATAGATGTCCAGCATGGAATGCCTGAAATCGCATACTGCCATATTGTAAACAATTCTCAAAGCGGGATTCGGTGCGGCAATGATGCCGGGCCGAGAATATTGTATAATACGATTGCAAAAAACTTAGGGACAGGCGGAATAGAATGTGTGGGCATGGCAAACCCAAAAATTCATCACAATAACTTTGTGGAAAATGCCGTGGCAATTCAATCTTTTTCAACCATTTATATTGATGCCCGTAATAATTTCTGGGGCAAGGTGCCGCCTGACGATACAGTAATATGGGGTAAAAATATAAACATAACACCCTGGCTCGAAGTCCCTGATGTGGATGCATTTTCTATTACGCAAGAAAAGCCGATAAAAAGAGATTAAATGGATAGAAGACTTTTTATAAAACTTTTGAGTCAAGGTGCCTTTGTTTCATACGGCTTGCTAAAGTGCCCGGTTTTGGGCTGGTCTGAGAGTGCATTTGATTTGGCACTTGAAGGGCAGGATCTGATTCAGAAGAAAGATTTTCCCAAAGCAATTAAGGCGCTTCAAGAGGCTGTGCGCATAGATCCGAAAAGCGACTGGGCGTTTGGTCTTCTTGGACGGGCGCATCTTGGACTTGACCAGAAAGCGGAAGCTGTGGCTGCATTCAGACAAGCCGTACGTTTGAATCCATCTGACACATATTCACGTATGATGATTGAAATTACAACCCAAAAACCTATTCCGCGGCTTGCAAAAAAGGAAAAGCCTCTTACAGATCTTGAAAAGGAAGCAATACACGAAGAAGAGGAGATGCTTAAAAAACTGCATGCTGAGAAAGGACTGGATTACAAAGTAAAACGGGTTGTGATTGATGCGGGTCATGGTGGATTTGATCCAGGAGCTGTTGGACAAAAAGGGCTTAAAGAAAAAGAGGTAACCCTGGATCTTGCGCTAAAGTTACACGAAAGACTGGCCAGGGAGGGAAAAATCAAATCCTTTCTGACCAGGACAGGCGACTATTATATTCCTCTTAGCGCAAGAACCGTTACCGCAAATCAATTTCAGGCAGACCTCTTTATAAGTATACATATAAACGCAAACAAAAACAGACAGCCAAGCGGTTCGGAAACATATTTCTGTTCGGAAAAGGCTTCAAGCGCAGAGGCTGAAAAGGTAGCGGCCCTGGAGAATTCAGTGCTTAAGTATGATGAGTCTTACAAAAAAAAGCAGGGTTATATAGATATTGAAGAGATTTTGTTTAAGTTCGAACAAAATCTTAACTGGAGTGAAAGCGGAGAGTTTGCAAAGGCTTTTCAAGAACGTTTTAAAAAAAGACTGCCGCTGAAAAGCAGGGGGGTTCATTCAGCCAATTTCTATGTTTTGCGTCGTGCTAAAATGCCTGCGATACTTCTTGAAACAGGATTTATATCCAATCCTGATGATGAAGCAATGTTAGAGCAGCCTGCTTTCAGAGAAAAGATTGTAGATGCAGTGGCAAGGGGGCTTGCGTGAGAATCAGGGGCCAGGGGTCAGGGATTAGGGGGGAATATATCTTTCTTGCTATTATGCTGTTTTTTTGTTGCAGCACTGTTGTTGCAGCAGCGGATGTAAACGAGCTGATATTTCAGGGAGCTGACTATCATTACAAGGGGAATTTGGAAAAAGCTGTAAGCAGTTTTGAACAAGCGGTAAAACTTGATCCTGAAAATGAATATGCGCATAACCAGCTTGGCATCCTGTATGGGAAAAAAGACGAATTTGACAAAGCTTTCAGAGAATTTTTAACTGTTGCAGATATAGACAGGCAAAATACTTTCGCATTCTTGTGGCTTGGTATTCTTAACCTGCGTAAAGGGGAAATGAACCAGGCCTTTGAGATGTTTAATAAAATAATTCAAATTGATCCAAACAGCGCGGATGGTTACTATTTTCTTGGAACCATCTACAATTTCAGACGCAATCCTGTTATGGCTATCGAATATCTGAAAAAAGCGAGGAATGCCGATTCCGGAGAGGCAGACACCCATTTCAGGCTGGCAAAAGCCTTTCATAATGCGGATATGATCGCAAATGCATTACTTGAATATAACAAGACGCTAGAAATCAAACCTTCATATACAAAAGCGCTTAATGAAATAGGGTGGATTTACTATAATACAGGGAAGAAAGAGGCAGCCATAGACCAGTGGAAAAAAACCCTGAAGATAAACAGCAAAGACAGTGATGCCGTTCTTAACCTTGCCAAGGTTTATAATGATTTTGCATGGGACGCTTTTACATCAGGGGGAAGAAAGGATGCATTAAAATACTGGCAAAAGACTCTTAACATAAACCCAGACAATAAAGCAGCAAAGTATTATATTGAAAAATACGGTTCAGGAAAGTAAATTAAGCTTTAAGTATAATGAACTCGTAAAAAGTTTCGAAATTGTCATGCCGGACTTGATCCGGCATCCAGAACGCATTGAATTTACTGGACTCCGGTTTTCACCCGAGTGACGACTTTTTACGAATTCATCAAACATGACAACCGAAAATTTACATCCCAAGGAGGTATTATGAAAAAGTATGCAATTTTAGCAATAGTGTTTGTCGGGCTGCTTATCCTGCCCGCTTCTGTTTATTGTCAGCAATTTCAGGATTTGGTCGAACAGATCGGAACCGGCGACATTAACTGGACAAAGGGAATTATTCAGGCAAAGGGGATCGGAGTTCCGCCCGAAAAATATTACGGCAAACCTCAAGCGCGTCCCATGGCGTTAAGAGCTGCAAAACTGGATGCTATGCGCAACCTTCTTGAAGTTACAAAAGGTGTGAGAATCAGTTCAACAACCCTTGTAAAAGACTTTGCTATTACAAGCGATATAATTATGTCCCAGGTCGAGGGAATGGTTAAGGGGGCTCAGGTAGTCCATCAGGAATATATGTCGGACGGCACGGTTGAAGTTATCATTCAAATGAGCTTGATGGGAGGGTTTGCTCAACTGATTCTTCCTGTGGAAATCAAGCAGGTTGAATCGATTACGCCTATGCCGCCCGTTCAGAAAGAACCATTACCCCCTGTTGCCATGCCCGAAGCTCAGGCTCCAAAGCTTGTACCAGAAGTTTTTACAGGCATGGTAATTGATGCAAGAGGAATTAATGCAAGACCTGCAATGGCGCCGAAAATTCTTAACGAAAACGGCGAGGAAGTTTACGGATCGGCATATGTAAGCCGCGAGTTTGCTGTGCAACAAGGGATGAGCGGATATGCAAAGGATCTTACGGCCGCCCAGAGCAATCAAAGGGTTACAAACAGTCCTTTAACCGTTAAAGGGCTTAGAACCGAAGGACATGGCCGTTCCGATATAATTATAAGCAATACAGATGCTTCCAGACTTCGAAGTGCTTCAGAGCATCTTTCATTCTTGAAAAAATGCCGTGTGATGATTGTGGTAGATTAGGCGAAAAGCTCAAAAAAATATTTAAGGAGGAATCATGTTTGCTAAAAAGATATTTATTATGCTGGCTGCTATCAGCCTGCTTTTCCTTTACGCATGCGGACCAAAGGCAATGGCTCCGAAAGCTGAGCTGGATACGCCGGAGCACCATGTTGTCAACGGCAATAAGCTGATGAAGGCGGGCAAGATTGATGTGGCATTTCGTGAATTCAACAGGGCAAAAGAGTTGAATCCGAAATTTTCACCGGCCTATGTGGGGCTCGGCCTTGTTGAGGGATTAAGAGCTGATTTTAATAACAGCCTTAAAACCATGAAAGAGGCAAGGAAATATGCACAGGGAGATGAGCAAAAAATAGCGGTTAATGTGGGGTTTATACGGCTTTATATAATGGGCAAGACAAATATTGATGAAAACTGGCTCAAGCTGGTTGAAGAGGAATTTGATAAAGCCGTGTTGATTTCCAAAGATGTTTCCGAACCATATTTCTATATGGGTCTGGCCTATAAAATCTCTTATAAGTTCCGTCAGGCCGAGGACCAGTTTTCAAAAGTACTTGAATTAGGCAATGGATATATTGCAGAGGCTGATAAGGAATACGCTCTTGTTCAGAAAATCGAAAGAGCCATGCCCGGTTCAAAAATAGGGAAAAAGATCGCTCTTGTCGAAGAAATTACTCGCGCAGATGTTGCCGCCCTTTTTATTGAGGAACTTAAAGTTGATAAGATTTTTAAAAAAAGGTTTTCAAAAAAATTCGACAGCGCATTTAAAAGCCCTGAAAATAAATTGGAGACTGAAACATCTGTAAAGATTCTACCGGCAACCGATATAGATGATCATGTGCTGAAGGCGGATATTGATGCTGTAATAGAAATAGAAATCAAGGGGCTTCAGCCTTTTCCGGATCACACCTATAAACCGTATCAGACTATAACCCGCGCGGAATTTGCAATGATGATAGAAGATATTCTCATAAAGCTCACCGGTGTTGATGATCTGGCTACCAGGTTTATCGGAAGTGTTTCCCCTTTTCCGGATTTGAGAAATGATCTTCCGTATTTCAATGCTGTTATGATTTGCACTACCCGCGGCATTATGGTGGCAAATCTTGCGACAGGAGAGTTTGACGCGATAGGTCCGGTTTCAGGCGCAGACGCTCTTTTAAGTATTCGCTCACTTAAATCTCAGCTATAGTAAGGATTAAGGGATAAAAGGATTAAAGGATTAAGGATTAAAAGGATTAAGATTAAGGGCTTGTTCGCAGAGGTTGTTAGTCCATTCAGCATTGGGCTGTCTTATTCATAACCCCATCTAATCCCTGCCCCTTAATCCTTACCCCAATTATTAACTTGGAGTATATTATTATGAGGCTTATTATTAACAGGGCATTGCCTTTATTTTTTCTTTTTGTTCTTCTGTTTCCATTTTCCGTGCAGGCTAAAAACAATGCGCTTGAAATTGAAATACAAGGTGATATGGCGGAAATTACCCTGATTGAAGGAAAGGTTGAGGTGATTAAAAAAGGGATAATAAAGCCTCAACCTTTAGCGCTTGGAGATTACGCTGCACATGGTGATCAAATCAGCACAAAAAAAGGCTCTAGAATAGAGCTTAAACTGCCCGATAACAGCCTGATACGTTTTGATGAACTTACAACCTTTGAGATTGTATCTGCTGAATTCGACAAAAATACAAAACAAAGAGATATAAATGTAAACATGGTTTTAGGGAAAACATGGGCAAATGTATCAAAAATGTTAGGGCAAAAGGGACGTTTTGAGGTTTCAACAAAAACAGCAGTGGCCGGTGTACGCGGCACTGTTTACAGGGTAAATGTTGCGGAAGACAACACTGTACTGGTTAAAGTTTACTGGGGCGAGGTTGGAGTAAGCAGCGCCCCAAAGCCGGATACTGCTTCGCAATCTCAGCAAATCATGAAACCTACCAGAGTTCTGGGGCCGCATCCGGTTGCCGGCCCGCATGCCGTGTCCATGGAAGAATGGACATATATCATAAAGTCCATGCAGCAAATTGTTATCCGGCCTGACGGCACAGCCACAAAACCGATGCCGTTTCTTGCCAGCGAGGATTTAAACGACTGGGTGCGCTGGAATCAGGAGCGGGATAAGAAAAATTAAACCACAAGCACACGAAGTAAGAAATCTTGGCATCACTGCGGAGCAAAGGGGGATTTTCAATGCAGAACACAGGAGTGAAATTAGCTGAAATAAAAAGAAAGTTATCACGGCTTCCAGGTTCCAAGCTGGATGAAGTAAATAATTTTGTTGGTTTTCTCCTGTCTCGTAATAAGGAAGAGGGACGGAAAAATATCCATATGAGAGGTATATGGGCTGGAAAAGGTTTTGAAAAGATAGATGTTCGAAAAGAGATCAAATCGCTTAGAAAAGATATTTCAAAATCCATTTTAAAAAAAGGTAAATAAGCAATGGATTATCTCGCGGATACAGTTACAGTTATTCGGCATTTTTCCGGGGTGGGGCGTATTGGTCGGAAGGCAAAAACTATTTTAGAAGGTGTAGAAGAAGGGGATCATCATGATCTAAGAAAAAGAAGGCCAGAAGATCCAAACAAGATAAACATTAATCAGCCTTGGGAGGTCAATCATTGGTGTTCTAAGTTTGGGGTATCAGTCGATATTTTGAAAAAAGCGGTAAAGGCTGCTGGTACTTCTGTTAATGAAGTTGAAAAAGGGCTGCGTTGTAATGGCCATATCTAAACATTAAAGAGGAGGAAGGAAATGAGATTGAGTTTACGATACGCGGCTATCGCATTTGTTGTTGCTGTCTTGGCTATGGTAATCAGTGGTTGCAGCTCCAACCCTGAAGAAGTGGTGAAAAATGGTACGCTACAAATTGATTCGTCAGTCACTGTCGGCGATGCTTTGAATGGATACCAATACTTGATGACAGAGAGTGGAAATCATTTGAAGACCCCCAAAAGCGGCAGGTAGTCGAATTCAACGGCGCGGTGGATTACGACAAATTCGCAGATACCGAGTTAGAAGGAATGCAACTTACATCCGATATGGTCAAAAAGGCCAAGCAAAAATTGGGAGACATTGCGATCACCTATGAAGCTCAGTTCGCTGTTTCCAAGGATGGCAAGACTTTTGAGTTGAAATATAGCGGTATAAAGATGTCCGGCACCAACAAAGATACTGGCAAAAAGATGGATCAAGATATCGCGGATGACAACTTCCTTATGATTCAACATATATACGCCAACAAGCCAGAACCTACGACCTGGGGTTTGCTGTTATCTGCTGGAAATCAATAAACAAAAGTGAACGCCCAACCAGGCGCTGCACATTGACCGCAAGTGAGCTTGATCGACTTTCAAAGAAATTGACTCAGTTGCTGCATGAATACTACAAGAAAATATGCGCTTAAAAGTTCTTATCATACTAATGATGCTCACCATGTGTTTTTGCGGGAAACAATCGGGGGATGAAATGGAAAACCAGAAAGAGTTGATCGGTACGCCAGTGAAATCAGATAACCGGTTTACCCATCAAGCCAGAATGCTACAAGGATGGTACCGAGCAAATGTACTGAAACTTCCACAAGGACATGGCCCCACAAAAAACAGCAAAATGTTGTTACCCAATATGATTCCATCACAACCAAAAGTATTTCCTACCTACAATTTTCTCAATACAGCGATTTATCAAACTGCAAATACCCGTCTTCAACGCAAAGATATTGGAGGTACGATTGAGGAGTTTAGACTTTTTCACAATATGCTTTCAAGTCAGCCAATGGCGTTTAATCTCTTTGCGCCTCTCGCACAAAATTTGAAATTAGCGTCTCAATTTTTCAGACAAATTTATCCTGATGTTCAACATGTAACAGAGATCATCATTGAATATGCACCACTTCAAAACAACGAATATCTAGGAGACAGAACAGCATTTGATGTTTTTGTTGATTACAAAAACAACTTGAATCAACGTGGATTTATTGGGATAGAAGTGAAATATACTGAGACATTTTCACCTACAGAATATGAAAAAGCACGATATAAAGAATTGACTAATATGGCATCATCTCCGTTTTCAAAAGGAGCTGATGAACTAAAACGATACAACCAACTTTGGAGAAATACCCTACTGGCTTATTCTCTGCTGGAGCACCCCAAATCTGAATACAAGCATGGTCATATTTTACTTGCTTACATGAAAGAGGATGTGCATGTAGACAAAATGATCCCTGATTTTAAAAAATGCCTTAAGCAACCAGAGGTTTGGTTTCAAGCTCTTGATGTTAGAGATATCATTAAAATATTACAAAATCTTTCTTTATCTGATGATGAAAAAAAATGGATAAATGAGTTTTCATTAAGATATTTAAGGTTTGATCTTGTTGAAGGTATTTAACGAAACTTAGGGTCAAATGGGGTCTGGCCGCGCCAACCAATTGATATAATGCGAATAGCCCCCAAAATTTAGTAGCTTTAATGCCCAATATTCGCCTTTTTGGGGTCAAAGTGGGCGTTTTAACGAGAGAGAATATCAAAAAAAGTGGAAGCTGATTTTACGTAGTAATTCAATACACCCAACAAGAAAATTAGAGCTGATCGGGGGATGCTACGGCAACAGTTAGATTATTGGCTTGGTAACGGTCAATTTATACCAAAGTTTATCGCGGCTCGTTCCCCGTCAGCTCAATTTAATGTTAGCATCAACTAAACTAAGGAGGTAAAAAAATGGTGGAAGAAAAACAAGTTCAGGAAACGTTTTTTCTTCAAGCAGAAATGGGGATATTAATCGTTGGAATTGGTCTATTGATAAGATAGGTAAAGAAAATGCAAAAATAAATATCGTTTGGACAAGGTGCTGCGCTTGACCGCAAGGGGCGCGGGCTCATTGCCCATTGCGGTATTTGCTGTTACTTGTTGCATAGTTTGTCACCCCTTTGCGGCAAGTGAGCTTGGATTGGGCAGGACAGATAAGATTAACTGGCTTCTTTCAAAATAATTTACTATAAGGATCACATAGGTATAGAGTAGTCTAATTAACGCTAATTAGTTGAATTAACGAAGATAAGGGAGGTATCAACTATGAAAACAAAACGGTTCACCTTTTTTTGCTTAAGTATTTCTTTACTGTGCCTAATAATTTCATGTTCAGGGGCTATGAAATATGATGCATTGGCAGACGCATCGGCAGAAGCTGACGTGAAGAGTGCTTTTACCTGTGCTATGATTTATTTTATTGATTATCCAGATGGACAATTGAACTTGAATGAGCTTAATAAAGCGGGATTTAGCAAAAGTGAAGGCGTCATTATAACAATTGTTCAAGGTAGGTTTGATAATCTCTTAATCAGCAGCGAACATTCATCGGGAACCAAAATCTTCAAAACATTCAATGATGGTAGGATAGAGAGTTCTGGACATATAGGGGACGTTCTTCACATTATAAGTTGCTGATGGATGGAACGAGTGATATAAGACTTCCGCCCTCGACTAATTAGACTTATTGCTATTTAACCGATAAAGCGTTGGTAACGTTCAAAAGTTGGACAATACAGCGGGACATCCATTGCAATATTGGTTGACAACTGATCGGTAGAGCAGGCGCCCATGACTTTATGGGTTCTCATTTTGTTTTCGGTCTTTTGCGGAGATTGCAAATATATATTTTCTCTGGTTTATTAAATTTCTTTTCTTTGGATTTGTTGGGTGGATATGTTATCCAAAAAGGTCTGAATGCGTACCGGTTCGCGTTAAATAAACGGTTTTGCTATCTGCTTTCCAGATTAGCAACCAATCAGGTTCAATATGACATTCGACATAACCTGAGTATTTGCCTTTTAAAGAATGAGGTTTATATTCCTGGGGTAGGGTGTCGCCTGATTGCAGTATTTCAATAACTTTTTGAAGAGATTCTAAATTCTGGTTGCGCCTCTTCACTCGATTGATATCCTTAGAGAATCTTTTTGTCCATATCAGTTTCCGGGAGCTCATGCATCAATCTTCTTGAACATTTCTTCAACGGTATCTGCTGACTCAAGATTACGATTATTTTCAATGTCATCCATAGCATGTAGCGTTTCTTTGTTAGATAACCGCAAATCAAACGGAATACCCCTGTAATTGATAACCTGTTTCAAAAAAAGATTAACGGCCGAAGAGATATTTAATCCGAGACCATTTAGAATGAGCCCCGCATCCTTTTTAATATCCTCGGTTGTTCTGACGTTTATATTTGTATTTTTAGCCATAATTCAAACCCCCACTCTAATAAAACATTATAAAAGCCGACCTTATATTTGCTATATAATGTATTACAAAACAAGCGCATTGTCAATACAAAAGTTAATCATTAACCATGGCCTACAGCGAGATGACCATGATTTTATGCGGTTCTCATTTTATTTTCGGTCTTTTGCGGAGATTGCAAACCGGCTATCTGACCCGGTCCGTGTTGATGCGATTGATATACCTTGTCAACGGCTTGCCGATTTTAACTCATGCTCGATGCGTTTAGCCGGTTCCATAGGACCAAAACTCATGTGAAAGATGTCTGCCTTTTGAGAATAGCGAACCAATCCAAAAACGGCTAAC
Source organism: Candidatus Desulfaltia sp. (assembly GCA_030656555.1). Classification (GTDB taxonomy): domain Bacteria; phylum Desulfobacterota; class Desulfobacteria; order Desulfobacterales; family ETH-SRB1; genus Desulfaltia. The sequence goes on from JAUSPN010000106.1 coordinate 42,999, forward strand.
TTCCTTACGGTTAAATCCAGCCTGGCGCGACTGCAGGGAGTTTCAATCATCGGTATAAATCAGTTGACAAATAATATTTATAAATATATAGACAACATATTATGTTTTGGACATATATGTATAGACAACAAGCTGATTGATGTTCATATATTTATAAACTATTTTATACCTATAATATGTGTGTTGCCATGAAGACTTTTCAAAAAAAACTGGTTGTTGAGCAGTTAAGCTCTACGCTAAACTGCTTTAAAATTTTAAAAACAATTATTCCTCCACCAAAAGGCTGGATACGTGCCATTCGTGACGCATTGGGGATAAATGGGCGGCAGTTTGCACAACGGCTCGAAGTTAACAAGTCGCGCATCACGCGCATCGAGCATGATGAGGTCACTGGGAACGTGACCTTAAGAACTATGCTTCGTGCGGCCGAGGCTTTGGACTGCGTATTTGTTTATGGACTTGTTCCGAAAACCAGCCTGCAGGATACAATAAAAAAACAGGCAAACCTCGTTGCAAAGAAACAAATGATGCGGGTTTCTCATACTATGTTACTTGAAGATCAAGGGTTGTCTGAAAAAGAAAAAAAGAAGGCTTTTGATAATACTGTAGAAGAACTGGTTCAGACAATGCCAAAGTCATTGTGGGATGTTAAATGATTATTGATTACCCGGAAGGCGCCACGCCTTTAGAACCTGATGAAATCGAAGGACTTCTGCTCACCCATATTACAACACGAGGAGAGCTTGATCGCTGGGAACAGGACAATATCAGTCAGGCATACCTATGGGCAGAGCACCCTAAAAAGACAGATTTTTTCAGCGAAGATTTTATATGCCGGCTTCACAAAAAAATGTTTGGTAATGTCTGGAAATGGGCCGGTAAGTTTAGAAAAAGCAATAAAAATATCGGGATCAATTGGCAGGAGATAGCTGTCGAACTCAAGAAACTTTGCGATGATGCAAAAGCATGGACCGAATTTGAAACATTCACGCCCGATGAGTTTGCGGTACACTTTCATCATCGCTTGGTATGCATCCACCCATTTCCAAACGGTAATGGACGACATGCAAGACTAATGGCAGATCTGATACTCGAAAAAATCTTTAAAAAACCTGCTTTTACCTGGGGAAGCGCAAGCCTTATAAAGCAAGGTGAGAGCAGAAAACGGTATATTGAATCATTAAAAGCAGCCGACGATCATGACTATTCTTTGCTGATGGAATTTGTGCGATCTTGATTTGGTGGAACTTAGCGTCTATAAATAAGCAAACAACCTGATGAATAGTTATATTATTAATAGTATTTTTATGTGGTTAGATTAGCTATCCCAGATTCACCGGATGGTCAGGATTTGGTTTCTTGTTTTTTTCTTTTTTTGGTTTCTTCGTCCCTGAGGTCTTTTTTTAGGATTTTGCCGACATTTGTTTTTGGCAGCTCTTTTTTGAATTCTATCTCAGTTGGAAATTTGTATTTGGCCATTTTGTTTGTGCAAAATTCAAGAAGTTCTTCCTGTGTTGCAGTTTCCCCTTCTTTCAGCACAACAAAAATTTTAATCACTTCACCTCGGGTTGGATGCGGTATCCCGATGGCGCAGGCCTCTTGTACTTTAGGGTGTTCATAAAACACTTCTTCAACATTGCGCGGATATACATTTAAACCGCCGGATATAATCATATCCTTTTTGCGGTCGACAACAAAAAAGTAACCGTCCTCATCCATTTTGGCGATATCCCCTGTGTAAAGCCAGCCATCTACCAGAGTTTTTTCTGTTTCTTCAGACATATTCCAGTATCCCTTCATAACCTGTGGACCTTTAATAAGAAGCTCTCCTGCCTCTCCAACAGGAACATCTGTTTTTCCTTCAACCAGGTCAACTATGCGGCACAATGTGTCCGGAATAGGCAGGCCAATACTTCCAATCTTTCTATTGCCTTTTAACAAAAGGGTTTACATGGGTTACAGGGGTGGCCTCGGTTAAACCGAAACCTTCCACGATAACCGCTCCTGTTTTGTTTTCAAAGGCTTTAATAACTTCAACAGGAAGGGGAGAGCTACCTGAAAAGCAGCCTCTGATCGAAGTCATGTCTGCCTTAACAATATCAGGATCGTTAAGCATTCCGATTATCATTGTCGGAACAAATGCCACAATGGTTGGTTTGTATTTATTTATGGATTCTATCAAAGGTTTAGGTTGGGGCTTTGGAACAAGAATAATTTCCCACCCCATGCGTATCGCCCAGTTCATGCAAGGCGAAAGACCGAAAGCATGGAAGAACGGAAGGGAGCCAAGCATTATTTCATTGCCTTTTTTGAATATTGGAAACCATGCTGAAATCTGCTGGATCTGTTTGCTCAGGTTTGCATGTGTCAGCATCACCCCTTTTGAGACTCCTGTGGTTCCGCCTGTATACTGGTACATGGCCACATCGTCAAAAGAAATGTCCACAGGATGTGGCTTTGAAGAACATTTCGCCAGAACATCCTTCCACTTATAAAGATTGTCGGCAGATTTAACACTTGCGGCCAGCTTTTTCTTTTTGGCGACAAGCTTAAACAGTAAATTTTTTGGAAAAGGAAGATAATCGCCGATAGATGTATAAATGATCTGCTTTATATTTGTTTTAGGCCTGAGATCAATCATTCTGTTGGCAAGCAGATCAAGAGTGATGAGAAGTTTTGAACCTGAATCATTGAATTGATGATATAGTTCTCTGTCTGTATAAAGGGGGTTATTCATTACGGCAATTGCGCCAATCTTTAATATCGCGTAATAGCTGACAACGCAGGGAATAAGGTTCGGGAGAAGGACGGCTACACTGTCCCCCTTTTTTATGCCAAAATCATTCAGGCAGGCGGCAAAACGGCTTACCATATCGTTCAGCTCATGGTATGAAACCTTATATCCCTGAAAGTTCAGGGCGGTTTTATCAGGGAACCTTTCTGCTGATTTCTCGAGAAACCCCACAATGTGTGTTTCTTCGTATTCTAAAGTTTCCGGGACATCCTTTCCATAATGAGCCAGCCAGGGTTTATCCTGACACCCAGTTCCGTTTGCCATACCGGTCTCCTTTTTGGTTGTTTAAAAACAGCTTTTATATTATATGAAAAAATATAACGTATTAAGAATGCGGTATTTTTTACTACCATTTAAATTTTATGATTAAACAAGATATTTGTCAACTAAGCGTAAAACTAAGGAAAGAAAAAAATGGAACCAGCCTTGATTTCTCCGGCCGGCGCTTATCTTTTTGACATACCTGCTGTTGTTTTTTCTGTTTTGATTCCTGTTGTCGGAACCGGCATATTTACATACATAATTGCAAAACGTCTGGCTCCTCTTTTTTCCGCAGCCCCTGATCCACGATTTGATCATTTTAAACATCGGTTTATATGTGTGCTTAAATATGCTGTCGGTCAGTATCGCCAGCCCAGATATCTGCTTGCCGGAATTATACATATTGTAATTTTTGCCGGTTTTATGATCCTGACCATTCATTCGGTTTCTCTTGTGCTGACAGGAATATCAGAAGGTTTTGCGGCGTCTGTTTCAAATTCTATAGCCGGACATATTTATGGAGTATTAAAGGATTTTGCATCTACATTTGTTTTGCTGGCATGTGTAATCGCAATTGTCCGGAGAGGTATTTTTAAGCCAAAAAGATATTCAGTGCCTCCCGAGTATGGCAAAGAACACACAAGGGAAGCGATTTTTGTGCTGATGCTTATTTCGACCCTTATGGTATGTGATATGTTTTTTGAAGCAAGCATAGCCGCTGCCGGTATCCAGCAAGGGTTCGAGATAGATCTTCATACCCCCGGCACAGGCACATGGCTTGTTACCGGAATATTACTCGCAATGTCGCCTGTAAAACTACAAACCATCCATCTTGTCTCATATTTTATACATGATTTAACCTTCTTCTTTTTCCTTTGTTTTTTGCCTATGGGTAAGCATTTTCATGTAATTACCTCTCTCCCGAATACATTTTTCATAAAACTAGACAAAGGAACGGTTAAACCGGTTATATGGGGCATTGAAGAAGAAAAGCTTGACGACCTTGATTCTTTTGGAGTTAAGAGGTTTTCGGATTTTACATGGAAGCATATGCTCGATTTTTATACCTGCGCTGATTGCGGAAGATGTTCAGATCAGTGTCCTGCCAATGCGGTCGGCAGGCCGTTGTCTCCCAGATTTATTTCCATCAAATGTCGTGACTATATCTTCAAAAACCACCCTCTATTCGGTAAGACAGCCGAAAACAGCAAGAATTTGATCGGCGACATATTTACAGAAGATGAGATCTGGTCATGCACCACATGCGGCGCATGCGAAGCAGAGTGTCCTCTCATGATTGAGTATATTGATAAGATTGTTGATTTAAGAAGGGGTATGGTTGATGACGGCATTGTACCGCAGTCGTTGCAGAAGCCGTTGCGAGCGCTTGAAAAACGGGGTAATCCCTATGGAAAAATTGAGAACAAGCGTTCTGACTGGACTAAAGAAAAGGGGTTTTCCGAAAAGTACACAGTAAAGATTATCGGAAAAAAGGAGACGGCAGATGCGCTTTATTTTGTTGACAGCATAACATCCTTTGACGACGGAATGCAGGAGATCGCCAGATCTGCTGCCGGAGTTCTTCATGCAGCCGGTGTTGATTTCGGGATATTGGGATCTGCTGAGAAGGACAGCGGCAATGAAGTTAGAAGATTTGGCGAGGAGATGCTTTTTCAGAAATTAAAAGAGCAAAATACCGAAGCAATCCTCAGTTCGGGTGCAAAAAGAATTGTGACTGCAGATCCGCACGCTTTTAATTCATTAAAAAATGACTATAAAAACATTCCGCAGGTGGAACATATAAGCCAGGTGATTGCAAGGAAAATAAAGGCCGGCGCTATCCGGCTAAACGGCGTGAAAGACAGCGCCGCAGTTTATACATATCATGATCCATGCTATCTTGGACGGCATAATGGGATTTATTCCGAGCCAAGAGATGTGATAGACGCTATTCCTGGCATAAGAAGGGTTGAGATGCACAAAAGCAGAGACCGTTCCTTTTGTTGTGGCGGCGGCGGTCTGATGCTTTTTTATGAACCAGTAGAGGAAAAAAGGATGGGTCGGCTAAGGGTTGAGATGGCAAAAGAAGTCGGAGCAACCGTTATCGTGACAGCCTGCCCATACTGTATGGCCAACATTGAAGATGCCATTAAGACAAGCGGTCTGGAAGGGGAAATGGAGGTTATTGATCTTGTTGAACTGGTTTATAGCCATATGGTAGAAAGTTAAAGTGAGCTAAAGTCAAAGGATTAAGGGATTAGGGATTAAAGGATTAATTGAAGCTCCCCGCCGCAAGCAGCGGGGAGCTTCGACCGTAAGGAAGTTTACCATTTTTGGATTCGCTCGCTAACCCCGCCGCAAGCAGCGGGGAATGCGCTCGCTTTTGCGGTTCAAAATTGTTCACCAACTGTTCTGGAGGAGTAAGATGGAAATTTTGGTATGCATTAAGAGGGTACCCGATACTTCTGAAAACGAAATCAATGTCAACAGGGACGGCACCGATATAGAGCGGGATGATCTTGTGTACTCGGTAAATGAATGGGATAATTATGCGGTTGAAGAGGCAATCCAGATTCGTGACAGGGTGGGCGGTTCGGTAACTGTTGTTACAGTCGGAGACGAGGAAGCAGAGGAAGTGGTCAGGAGGGAGATGGCTATGGGCGCAGATAAAGGCATTCTCCTTTCGGATGAAGTGTTTAATAGTTCTGACGGTAGAGGAATTGCAAGCATTATTAAGGCTGAAGTTGAAAAAGGCAAATATGATCTGATCCTCACAGGCGCTCAGGCAGATGACGGGGCAGGCCAGGTGGGAGGCATGCTGGCGGCAATGCTTGATCGGCCTTATGCATCTCTTGTGACCTCTTTAGAAGTAATAGATGATAAAAAAATTAAAGTCGGCAGGGAAATCGAAGGCGGCAATCTGGAGATGCTCGAGATCGATCTTCCGTGTGTGCTTTCGATTCAGACCGGCATCAATGAGCCGCGTTACGTAGGGATTCGAGGAATAAGAAAAACAGCATCTGCGGAGATTCCCGTTTATGGCGCAGAGGATCTTGGTTTATCGCCGGAATCGGTCGGCGAATCCGGATTAAAGGTAAAACGGCTTGATTACTTTGTGCCGGATTCTGGTGAAGGAGCCGAGATTCTCGAAGGAAGCACTGACGAGATAGTTGAAAAACTGGTTGAACTATTAAAAGCCAGAGGAGGGATTAAATAATGGTCAGGCAGGTTTTTGCATATATTGTTCATAAAAAAGGGGTTGCTAATGACACAGCCTTTGAAATGGTTACGGCAGCTAAAAGGATAGAACCTGATGCTTCAATTATCGCAATTGTCGCTGGAACGGGCGACGATCTTAATATGGTGTGTAATGAAGTTGCTTCTTCTTATCAGGAGGTCTGGAAGATAGATAATGAGGCGCTTTCCTATCCAAATTCGGAAGTGATCAGGACGCTTCTTGTCCGCATTTTACCGGAACAAGGGATAGTCATAATACCTCACGATACATTTGGAATGGATCTGGCACCTGGTTTATCCATAAAGCTTAATGCCGCATATCTTCCTGATGCCGTAGATATAGACGGGGTTGATGAAAACAGGCTGAAAGCCGTACGTCAGGAGTACAGCGGACAGGTCAGCACACATATTGTTTGTGATATTTCCGGCGGCGCTGTGATTACAACCAGATCGGGGTCGTTCAAGGCAGTTGAGACCAAAAGGGCCGGCGGTCAGATCTTTGACAAGACAGCCCAGGCTATGGAAGGAGGATTCCCGGAAACCGGTCGCCGGTTTATCGGGGTTATTGAAGCCGAAGTAGGGGATGTTGATATAACCAAGTCCGAGATTCTTGTATCTGTGGGCAGGGGGGTCGAAGATAAGGATAATCTGGGAATTGTATTTGATCTTGCTAAGGCTATGGGAGGAGATGTTGCGTGTTCGAGGCCTGTTGTAGATGCAAAATGGCTTGAGAAATCGCGGCAGGTCGGCACGTCAGGTAAAACAGTTAAACCAAAAATCTATATGGCTTTAGGCATAAGCGGTTCATTTCAGCATCAGGGGGGTATAAAGGGAGCGCCTTTCATTGTTGCGATAAACAAGAACCCAAAGGCTCCGATTTTTAAGGTGGCAGACGTCGGTGTTGTGGCGGATATGCTCGATTTTGTCCCGGAGCTTACCGACAAGATAAATGAGATGAAATAAGCTCGACAGAAACGCTTTAGGTTTTTAAAAAGTTGTAAGTATCCACCGCCCGCTTCGCTCAAGACGCAGAGATCGCAAAGAAAATAAATATTTATCCTTTCTGTTGAGAGGACAGAAAGGATAAAATTCTAATGCTGCGCATGTTTATATAGTTTGAAATTGTATAAATCTAATAGAAATTGTCCATTAGCCCGTGGACTTTTGTTTTCCGGCCTCTCACCGGAAAACAAAAACAAGTTGACCTCTGCGTGCTCCGCGGCTTTGCGGTGAACTAATACAAAAATTTTTTGCTAAGGACCTAATTGTTACCGGAGAGTTAGATAATGAAAAAAGGTTTTATGTTCAAATCAATGCGGGTTGTTGTGGTTCTTGCTTTGTCTGTAGCTGTGGCAGTGTTGCTTGTAATGCTGCAACCAGGAGCGAAACGTCAGGTTAAAACCGAAACAGGAAGACTTGTTGAGGTCCTGTCTGTTAAATCTGAAGATTTGAATATGATTATAGATGGCTATGGCACGGTTATACCAAGGGAGACGCTGAAACTTGCAGCAGAGATCAAAGGACAGATAATTGATGTTGATTCATCCTTTAAGGAGGGATCCTTTATCAAAAAGGGCACTGTCCTGATTAAGATAGATCCGCGTACATACCGGTTGGAAGTCGACAGGCAAAGGATACAGATAGAGCAGGCCGAAGCTGAAATAAAGAAATTACAACAGGAGATAAAAAATTTTGATGCCAGCATTAAAATTGCAAAAGCGGATACAGCCCTGGCCTGGACCGACTTTGAGCGATTGAAAAAACTTTCCATTAGAAATGTGGTTTCCCAAACCATGCTTGACCAGGCAGAACAGAGACATCTTGCAAGCCTTGAGCGTTTGCAGGGGTTTGAAAATCAGTTAGCTTTAACAGGGCCCTTAAAAGAAGGGCTTGAAACCCAGATTGATATGGGAAAAGTCATGCTTCGCCAGGCAAAACTCGACCTTGAAAAAACAGATATTATTGCTTTGTTTGATGGCTGGGTGCTTATAAAGGATGTTGAAAAGGGCCGGCATGTAAACGCAGGGCAATATATAGGCAGCATTTACAGTGACGGCGCCCTTGATGTTGAGATTCGCATACCAACAAAAGATCTCAAATGGTTTGTAAGTGATTTAAAGCAGGATGCCATGCCTGATGTTGAAATAATTTTCATGGGCAATAACAGCCAGTATAAATGGAGCGGGCGGGTTGCGAGGATAAAGGCGCAGATGGATGAAAAGACACGGACGCTTCCTGTTGTTGTGGAGATCGACAGAGATTCAGCAAAAGATAAAACCAAAAACAGCATTCAATTAAGACCCGGAATGTTTGTGACTGCATTGATAAAAGGGGAAAAGATTAAACAGATATTTGTGCTTCCCCGTCATGTGGTTCATACCGGTGATATGGTTTATATTATGATAGACAATCGTTTGCAGATCAGGCCGGTCAACATTTTGCGAAGCGTCAAAGATCTGGTTTATATTGACAAAGGGCTGTCAGACGGCGACCTGGTGATTAAATCTCCATTGTCCGGTCCAGTAGATGGGATGAAGGTTAGAATTAACGCAACTATTCAGCCACAGATTCACGCAGATGAACGCAGATAGGTTTAAATATTGGTTAGATAGAACATGCAAAAATACCTTTTTATTGTTAATATTTTGATGATGTGTGGTATTTAAACGGACATTCGTATAATTACTTTTAAAGATAGCTGCTATTCACGTAACAAATTGAAACGTTTTAAAAATTGTGATATACAAACCCTGTCTGCATGAAAACTATTGAATTTTTGGGTTATTATCATGGCAAAATATCAAAGGTTTTTTGACGAATTCGAAACCGCCATAGAGCTCCACTTGACCACGTCCGGCAAATCGGGAGGTCGATATGATGCGCGTTGATGTCAAACCTAATTTGATTTTATGGGCTTGTGAACGTGCCAGGCGAAGCATCGATTCGCTGGCGCAACAACAGTCTTTTCGCAAATTGTCCGCCTGGGTAAGCGGCGACGCGAGCCCCACCCTCAGGCAATTGGAACATTTTGCTAAGGCGACACACACCCCTTTGGGTTACTTTTTTCTGCCCCAGCCGCCAAAAGAGTCTGTGCCGATTCCGGATCTTCGTACTATCGGCAACGAACATATCGGGCATCCCAGTCCCGACCTGCTGGACACAATGTATATATGTCAGCAGCGCCAGGAATGGTACCAAGACTTCGCGCGGTCCATGGGGGAAATCCCGTTGCCGTTCGTCGGTTCCGTTACATTGCAAAGCGATGTTGTTGAGGTTTCCCGGAGCATCAGTAAAGCCCTTGGATTCGACGTGGAGGAGCGCCGTAGCATGCCGACCTGGACCGAAGCTTTGCGTCGTTTCATTTCGCAGGCTGATTCCGTCGGGATAATGGTCATGGTGAGCGGCATTGTCGGCAGCAATACCCATCGCTCTCTCGATCCAGAGGAGTTTCGAGGATTTGCACTCGCCGATCCACTGGCGCCTTTGGTTTTCATAAATGGAAAAGATACCAAAGCAGCGCAAATGTTTACGATAGCCCATGAATTGGCTCATATATGGCTCGGTGAAACCGCGCTGTCCGATGTGGGACCTGTAACGATGCCTTCCAATAAAGTGGAGGTCTGGTGTAACCAGGTTGCCGCTGAGCTTCTCGTTCCTCTTGTTGTTTTGCATGATATATATAGAGGCGATGTTCCCTTACGTGAGGAATTGGACCATCTTGCGAGGTGGTTCAAAGTAAGCACACTGGTCATTCTGAGACGGCTCCATGATGCGGGGAAGCTTTCCCGTAAGGAGCTTTGGCGCGCATATGAACAAGAACTGAAAAGGTTGCAATCCTTTTCGAGAGAAAGCGGCGGTAATTTTTATCTGACGTTACCGGCGAGAGTCAGCAAGCGGTTCGCCCGTGCTCTGGTCATAAGTACACTCGAGGGGCAGACGCTGCATCGCGATGCATTCCGCCTGCTTGGCTTTTCCAAACTTGCGACCTTTCATGAGCTTGGTCACCAGTTGGGGGTGGTGTTCTGATGGCTTACCTGCTCGATGCGAACGTATTTATCCAAGCGAAAAACCTTCATTACGGCCTGGATTTCTGCCCGGCGTTCTGGGATTGGCTGATCGCAAACAATGATAAGCAGAAGGTATTCAGCATCGAGAAGGTTGGCGACGAAATCGAAGCAGGCAACGACGAACTCGCAAAATGGGCGGACCAGCGAGGTCCGGGTTTTTTTCTGAAGCCTGATTCTTCGATGTTGTCAGCCCTTGGAAAAGTCAGCGCATGGGCGACAGCGCAAAACTATGATCCCGCTGCGGTGAACACTTTCTTCCAGGTGGCTGATTATTATCTGGTGGCCTTTGCCATTGCGCACAAACATACAATCGTAACCCACGAGATCGCTTCGCCTTCGACCAAAAAAATCAAAATTCCCAACGCCTGCATTAGCCTTGAGGTTAAATGTGTCACGCCATATGAAATGTTGCGAAAAGAACGCGCCCGATTTATTCTGGGAGCAAGCAAATAAAACAAACGACGGAATACACATTCGAAACCGTCATAGAACACCACCTGTCTGAATGCGAACACGCACAGGCAGATAAGTTCACACCCATGCTGGGCGTACACAATCGGATGCAGCCGACGGATAGTCGTCGCGGCCGATTCACACGATTAGGCTGGCCGAGAAAAATCAGGTAGATGATGAACTTAAGATCAGGTGTTAGTCAATCATCATTTTATCTCGTACAGTGGCAAGATATCTGAACTTCGAAACGTCCGGTTATATGGGACACGGCTCTCGTTTTGAGAATAAGGTGTCGGAAAGAAGCCTGCAGATCAAAATATAACCTTTAACTGAACTAGACGGGCTACAAATCGGTACAGGCCAAATGTCTGCGGCTGCCTGTGCGTATCCGAACGCATAAAGGTTGATCGAACAGACAGGTCGGTAAGTCGAGGCGAGAAGCTGGGAAAGGCCGTATCCCGCATGAATATGGATTAAGGAGATAAGATCTTAATCGCCGCCGCTGCCGCCGCCTCCACCGCCGCCGGAACCGCCTCCGCCTCCTAAGCCGGCGGGAGGATAGACTCTGACAATGCCTTCTTTTATTTCAACATACGGCCAGTCACCGAAGAAAAGGCTTTTATATAGCTTGGCCTTCCGGGTTTTTGCCGGAAGAATTTCGCATTTGTAATTTATCGGGTGTGTTATGGTTTTTTATCCGTCGGGGGAAAGGAGAGTGTACAGCAGGAAAAGAGTTTCAACTAAACCTTGTCGAAGTAAGGTCACGAAATGCAGAAAGATGATGTACGGAAAGTACGGTATCCCCCCCCCTATTTGGCGTTACGGATAACAAAATATCACCCATAAGTCAAGGAATTTAATAGAAAAACATTTTCTGAACCGAATTATCGAGAAGACATGTCAAAGCTGGGAGGATATCAGGAGAGCTATTTATAAAAACTGTACACACATTCTTGTTTCTTTCCTTCGGAAAATAGATATACTGCACCTTAGATTCCAGTATCAAATATCAAAACTCCTGGCATATTGGAAATCTGGGGACGCCATACCTGTTTTTTGAACTTAGCTGATATTTCGAATAGTCTGTTGAACTTTAAATCAGAAGACTTCTTTCGAGATATGGATCGCATCCCATAACTCCATAGTCAATCCTTAAAGTGCTTGTATCTGCTATAAATAAAACATCTAACCTTATTCACAGACAGTTGCGATATTTATATGTAATCTGTGGCATTGGCATCTACAGCATAATTGGATAGTTAATAAATTATTGATAAAATGGGATGCTGTATTATTAATGTTTTAATCCTGTCAAAAAAATCTCTTTGAAAGAGCTAACTTGTTACGACAAATCGAATAACAGACAACAGGCATCATGGAATCTTTAGGAAAATGGCAATGCTTTTTGGGAAAGCAAAATCTACAATAAATGAGCATATTAAAAATATTTATGCAGAAGAAGAACTGGAAGAGAACCAAACTTTGAAGAAATTCGGAATTTCCGAATTTCAGCAGAAAGAGCCAAATTACTATAATCTTGATGTAATAATTTTAGATTCCCTCAGACCCCCTCCAATGCCCATTTTGTCAAGTATTGTCCGGAAAATACTTGACAAAATGTTGTGTTCTCTCTATGCTCCCTATAAAGTTGGGATGCAATAATCTGAAAATGAAAATAACAGAAAAAATAAGTAAACAAATCAATAAAATGCCTGCGGGTATCACGTTTAAGTATCAGCAACTGTGTATTTCAAATAACGAGTATGGCGCTGCTGCAAAAGCCATTGAAAGACTGATTGCAAAAAAAATTATAAAGCGGATCTCAACAGGAGTTTTTTACAAACCCAAAAAAACTTTATTTGGAGAATTAAAGCCAAGGGAAGAAGAACTGCTACGTCCATACATGTTCATTGGGGATAAAAGAATCGCTTATATAACAGGTACTGCATTGTATAACAGAATTGGGTTAACCACTCAGGTACCAAAAGATATAAAGGTTTCAAGCAAGGTTAAAGAAATTCGTACTCAAATCGGCAATGTTAAAGTGCGGAGGGTAAAAAGTTATATTGATGTTACAAATGATAATTTTTATCTGCTTGAAATACTTGATGTGTTAAAGGATTTCAAAAAAATTCCAAATTTGGATAAGGTTATGGCTGTCAGCTATCTTTTGAATTTCATAAAAGGATTAAAACAAAAAGATCTTTTACGTCTTATTCGATACGCCCTGAAATATCCTCCCCGCACCCGTGCATTTCTTGGGGCTTTATTGGAAAAAATAAAAACTGAGCTGGACACAAATCAATTGAAACAAAGCCTAAATTCGTTGACAGTTTATGATTTGGGGATAGACAAACAAATTCTTTCAACAGTACCGGAATGGAATATTAAATAGGTTGAAACTGCATCAAAATAATGAGCTTTTCCAAGATGCTGTACTATCTGCTTCACAGCGATTTAGCATTCCGGAAATCTATATGGAAAAAGATTATTGGGTAACCTTGGTGCTATATGAAATATTCCATTCAAATATAGCGGATCAAATTGTTTTTAAGGGCGGAACCTCGCTTTCAAAATGCCATAAACTCATTCAGAGGTTTTCAGAGGATATTGATCTGGTTGTGTTGCGCAATAAAGGAGAAAACGACAACCAACTGAAAAGAAAGATTCGAAGCATAAGCAAGGTTGTTGAGAATGTATTGTCTGAAATTCAAGTTGAAGGTTTGACAAACAAAAAGGGTAATATCAGAAAAACAGTTTACCGGTATAACAGGCTTTTTGAGGGAAGTTTCGGGCAGGCAAGAGATCAAATCATACTTGAATCTACCTGGCTTGTAGAAATTACAACCTAAAATTGACCCCCTTCGGCAACCCAATTTTGACCCCCTAAGAATTTGAACAAAAATATCCATTGCCAATAAAGTCATTACTAAATGCCGTTTATTTTAATTATTTTTTTTAAGTGTTTCCTTGAGACGATAACTTTCCCAGCTACAGTTAATCACATGCGCTTTGTGAGTTATTCTATCCAGTAATGCCGCTGTCATGCTGGGATCGCCAAATATTTGTGTCCAGTCTCCAAAGCCCATATTGCTTGTGATTATGACCGGTTTTCTTTCATGACGTTCGGCCAGAATCTGGAAAATAAGCTGAGCTCCTTCTTTAGAAAATGGAACATATCCTAATTCATCAATAATGAGCAAACCATAACCAGCATAACGCTTTATGACACGACCAAGGACCTTTTCATCTCTGGCTTCAATGAGTTCGTTGGCCAGACCGCAGCCTGTTGTAAAATGTGTTCTGACACCCTGTTTGCAGGCTTCCATGCCCAGACCGGTTGCAAGATGTGTTTTACCCGTGCCGCTTTTGCCCATAAAAATGATATTGCGCGTTTTTTTAACATATTCACAATTTGAAAGTTCCTTAATCAATCGGGCATCCAGATCCGGGGCTGCCTCAAAATTAAATGCTTCAAGCGGTTTTAGTAAAGGGAACCTGGCTTCCTTCAGTCTGCGCTTGCAACCATTTTCCTGCCGGACTTGAACTTCGGTCTCGGTTAAATTCAAAAGAAATTCATCATAATCCAGTTTCTCCTGTCTGGCCTGGCGAAGATGACTCTGCAGATTGCGTATCGTTGTTGATAATTTTAAACTTTTAAGATTTTCAATCAGTAATGCTTTCATCCCTGCATTCATATGGCACCTCCGATCTGACCATATACAGTTACATCCGGAGGCGGCAGAGTTTGCCAGTTATCCAAAGTTACAAAAGATGGATCATGTTGCGTGCTCTTTAAAATGTGTTCTACTGCCTGGCTGGAACCGGTATTTGCTGTGAGCGCCTTCTCAACGGCTGATTCGATATCAGCGGCAGCATGATCTTTGTAGAACATTAAAACCGATATGAAGTCTTTGATGCCCTTTGTATGACCCTGCTTTTGACAAAATTTATCTAAAAGCCTTTCAAGACAATATGGCCAGGTTTTGCGCCATTGCCGTATGGGGCGGGCAGAGTCAAATGCCTGCGGCCTTTGCCGGATAAGTTCCAGATAGTGTTCTGACTTAAGGCTCCACTTGTTGACGTCATAAAGCCGATTGTGGATTGCTATATTTTTGCTTCCATAAAATATCTCAACACGATCCACATACAAAATAACATTGACCTTGAAATAGGCATATGATGTCGGTACCGAATAACGATTTTTATCTATGATTACGGTAGAGTATTTATCGGCCTTACTACAAGAAGTATGAATGTTACTGAACTCAATACGCGGCAAATCAATAAGATGCTTTTTCTCTGCCTCGTACAACTCATTTACAGTCTGCTCTCTTCCGGCAAGCCGATGATCTCCATAAGCAACACAGTCTTTTAAAAGTTTTTCATTTAATGCTTTTAAATTCTCAGCCTCTGGTACAGGAACCATATAATTGCGCCGGGCATAACCGACAAGACCTTCAACTCCACCTTTTTCATGCCCCTGTCCAGGATTACAAAAGCGAGGGGTAAAATTATAAAATGCCCGAAACTTGTCATATGATTCCTGCAGAATCCTCCTTTTACCCGGAAATACTTTTTGGACCGCTGTGGTCAAATTGTCATAGATCAATACCGGAAAGATACCACCAAAAAATGCAAAAGCCTGAATATGAGCGTCAAATAAGGCTTGTTGCCGTTCACACGGATAGCACCGGACAAAGTGTTTGCCGGAATACTTTGAACGCATACAGAACAGTTTTAGCCTGGTTACTTTGTTTCCCAAAATAGCTGTGCAAGTGCCCCAGTCAACCTCAGCTTCACCCCCAGGATCAGGCTGCAGAGGTATAAATGCCTGATGAATATTTATGCCTAATCTGAGTTTGGCTTCTCGAACATATCGACTAACTGTTGTCGCTGCTCCTGTAAAACCGTGTTCCTGCTTAAGCCGATTATAAACTCTTACCGCCGTGTGTCGCTGCTTTTTTGGCCTTTGCTTGTCATCTTCCAACCATTTGTCAATGATGTTAAGATATAGTTCTAACACCGGATATGGCTGCTTTATTCTGGACTTATATCCGCTATGTTCGCTTCGCAGCACTTTCTTAATCGTATTTCTGGAATGACCTGTCTCTCTTGCTATCTGCTTGATCTTCTTTCTATAAACTCGATACGCTATCCGAATGTAATCATATTGATCCACCTTGAGCATTCTCCTTTCCCCCTCTGGTTTTTGAATTGGTAACAACCATTCCTATACCAGAGGTCAGCTTCAATGGGGGTCAATTTTGGGTTGCAATTTGCCCTTCAGGGGGGTCAATTTTAGGTTAGCAAAACTATGGCTTGGAAATTATGAACCGTTCACAAGTGAAGAAGTAAGTAGTTATGTTTTTGAAGTGATGAAACTCACTGGACAGGAGTCTTTGATCAGGGAATACGGTCTACAGCCATTTAAAGTTCAGGTATTAAGCATAGAACGGACATTTTGTGAAAAGATAATGAGCCTGGTCCGTTTTTCACAAATGGATGACCCCTACACAAACTTGTCAAACAAAATCAGGCATGTATATGACATCCATCTCATGCTAAGTAATGAATCAATTAAATTTTTTTTTGAAAGTGCTGAATTTTATAAAATGCTGGTGAAGGTCGGAAAAGACGATTTTATCAGTTATAAAAATAATAATGCTTGGTTAGAAGAGCACCCTTGCTCGGCATTAATTTTTAAAGACCCAGAGGTGACCTGGAATCATATCAGATCCACATACCGAACAATTTTTAAAGAATTGGTTATTGGTAAATTGCCCAATGAAAATGATTTGATCGATACCCTTAAAAAAATTGAAAAGAGAATGAAACCATTTACTTGGGGAATTTAATCTCTTTGAAAGAGCTGACTTGTTACGATAAATCGAAAAACGGACAATAAGCATCATGGAATCTTTAGGAAAATGGTCGATAAATAATCGTGTTACAGTAAATCTGATCATGATTTTTATCATTGTGGCCGGACTCATTACAGTCATGAATATGCGCAGGGAGCTTAATCCCCAGTTTGCTCTTGATATGATAAATATAAGCGTGGTTTACCCCGGGGCGAGTCCTGAAGATGTTGAGGAGGGTATATGCATTAAAATTGAAGAAAAAATCAAGGGTATTGAGGGCATAGACCGCACATTTTCCAATGCCTACGAAGGCATGGGATCGCTGACGGTTGAACTTGATTCAGATGCAGACAGCCGGAAAGTACTGGATGATATCAAGGCAGAAATTGACCGTATCGACACCTTTCCGGAGGATGCCGAGGACCCTGTTATTACTGAAATAATAAACCGGCATCCCGCTATAACCGTTGCCGCATATGGTGATGTTTCTGAAAAACTCCTGAGGAAGGTTGCCGAAAAAATCAGGGACGATCTTACCGACACCGGACCCATTTCTCTGGCAGACCTTGTGGGAGTTAGAGACTACGAGATATCCATAGAGGTATCGGAAGAAAACCTTCGGCGGTACGGCATTTCATTTGATGTTGTTGTCAGGGCGGTTAAAACAGGTAGTGTCGACCTCCCGGGCGGAACCATAAAAACTTCTCAGGGAGAAATCCTCGTAAGGGCTAAGGGGCAGCTTTATACCGGCAAGGAATTTAAAGAACTTCCTCTTATTACACTGGAAGACGGCACTGTTGTTCGGCTTGGACAGGTTGCAACCGTTATAGATGGTTTTGAAGATATTGATATGAAAGCAAGGTTTAACGGCAAACCAGCAGCCCTTATTCAGGTAAACAGAACAAACACGGAAGATCTTATACTGGTTTCAAGAACCGTCAGGGATTATGTGGAAAAACATAGAGGTGCAATGCCTGAAGGGGTCAAGCTTGCCACATGGTTTGATCTGTCGCTGCTTGTTCAGGACAGGATTGACATGCTTCTCAGGAACGGGGCTCAGGGAATTGTACTTGTTTTTATTGCGCTGGCGCTGTTTTTAAACATGCGTCTGGCATTCTGGGTCTCTATCGGCATACCAGTATCTTTTATGGGAGCCTTTATGGTTCTTGATTATAAAGGTGAAACCATAAATATGATCTCCCTTTTTGCTTTTATTATGACATTGGGGATACTGGTTGATGATGCAATAATAATTGGAGAGAACATATATACGCATTTCAGCAGGGGTAAGTCGCCTGCGAGATCTGTGATTGATGGAATAAAGGAGGTCGGCGGTCCTGTTGTAATGGCTGTCAGCACCACCATAGTCGCATTTATACCACTGCTTTTTATTACAGGTATAATAGGCAAATTTATTGCTGTTATGCCCAGGGCCGTGATAGCGATCCTGATAATATCATTGGGAGAAGCCCTTATCATGCTGCCGGCTCATCTGACCGGCGCCCTGACAAGATCAGCGCTAAAAACAGACAGCAGACCCTCCTGGCACGAGCGGATAAGGGTTAAAGTTGAACATTTGCTTAACGTTGTGATTGAGAAATATTATACTCCGGCTTTAAAATACGTAGTAAAAAACAGATACTTTGCTTTTGCTGTTGGTCTGGGAATGCTCATAATAAGTCTCGGCATTGTAGCCGGCGGTTATGTGCCATTTGTATTCTTCCCAAAAGGCGAAAGCGACTGGATTATTGCAGAGGTCGGCTATCCCCTTGGAACGCCATATGAAGTAACCGAAAAAACAATCGAACATTTAGAGAATCAGGCTTTTAAGTTAAATGATTATTTTGGCAAGCATTTAGGAAATAATGGCGGCCTGGTAATAAATACATTCGCGCTGGTCGGCATGATTCCAAGAAGAGACTGGAAACCGGGTGAGACCGGCGGGCACTGCGGTGAGGTCTGGATAGAACTTGTCCCCTCGGAAAAGAGACATGATCTTTCTGTAAATACGGTTTTAAACAAATGGCGAGGTTTGACAGGAGAAATTCCCGGAGTGGAAACGCTGACATTTACAACTCTTGAAGGCGGGCCCGGGGGAAATCCTATTGAAATACAGCTTGTCGGAGGCGCCGACTTTGAGCAATTGAGACAGGCTGCAGATGAGTTAAAAACCGAAATCCAAACTTATCCCGGCACCTTTGCCATTACAGATAATTTTAAGCCTGGAAAGGAGGAAAGGCAGGTTAAGATAAAAGAAGGAGCGAAATCTCTTGGGATAACCATGAGCGATATTGCAAGACAGCTTCGCCAGGCATTTTATGGAGATGAGGCTCTCCGGATTCAGAGAGGCAGGGATGATTTAAAGGTGCTGGTTAGATACGCGGAACCAGACCGTCGGAGCATTTCAGGCCTTGAGGATATGCGCATCAGGACAACTGACGGGCAGGAGATTCCCATCGAAGAGGTTGCGGATATTACCCACGGAAGATCTTATTCCGTAATTCACAGGGTTGATAGAAAACGTGTGATAACTGTTATTTCGAATCTTGATGAGTCAATTGCAAACGCAAGCAAGATTGTGGCTGATCTTAAAAAGGATTTTTTTCCAAAGCTGATTGGGCGCTATCCTGGATTAGAATACGATTTAGAAGGTCAGGAGAAAAGGACCAGAGAATCGCTCGGCAGCCTGAAAAAAGGATATGTGCTTGCACTTATGGGAATCTTTCTTTTGCTCGCAAGCCAGTTCCGTTCTTATATCCAGCCTGTTATAATAATGATGGCCATACCTTTCGGCCTGATCGGGGCGATTGCAGGTCATCTTGTTATGGGCTTGCAGATTACGATGATAAGTATTTTCGGCATAGTGGCCCTGTCAGGAATAGTAGTAAACGATTCACTTATACTGATAGACTTTATTAACAGGGCGGTTCAAAATAATGCGGAAATTGAAACAGCTGTTATAGAATCCGGAAAAGTCAGATTCCGGCCTGTATTGCTTACATCAATAACAACTATCGCCGGGCTTTTGCCCCTTCTCCTGGAGCGGAGTTTTCAGGCGCAATTTCTTATACCCATGGCCGTCAGCATAACCTTTGGACTTCTTGTCGCCACAGTTTTGACACTTCTATATGTTCCAGGTCTTTATCTTATTGTAAGAGATGTCAGGAATATTTTTAGAGGTTTATCGACAAAAACCCGATCCTGATCCCCAACTCCTGGTCCTCATAAGCGCTAAACTGAAAAAAATGAACATCGAACATCGAACGTCCAACATCGAATGTTGAACTGAACAGCGAGCGCATTCCCCGCTGCTTGCGGCGGGGTTAGCGAGCGAATCAAAAAATTGACAGAATTCCTTACAGTCGAAGATTCCCCGCTGCTTGCGGCGGGGAGCTTCAATTTAAAGAGCGGAGCGACATCATTATTCGACGTTGGACGTTCAATGTTCGACGTTGGACGTTCATCTTTATGAACCGGCAGAATGGTTCTTTATAGTATTATAGAGATCAAAAGCCTTTTCCGGGGTCTCGTTATCATGGACAACAGCACGTACAGCCTGGATCATCGCGACAGGAGACTCGGACTGGAAGATATTGCGTCCCATGTCAACACCGCTGGCGCCCTGCTTAACTGCATTATAAGCCATTGTTAAGGCATCAAATTCAGGTATTTTTTTCCCGCCGGCCATGACAATTGGAACAGGGCACGAGGATGTGACGGTTTCAAATCCTTTTTCAATATAGTATGTTTTTATATAATTTGCCCCTAATTCAGCGCAAATCCTGACAGCGAGCCTGAAGTAGCGCGCATCGCGGTTCATATCCTTGCCGACTGCGGTGACAGCCAGGGTTGGAATTCCATAACGCATTCCCATATCCACCATGGTGGTCATGTTTTTGATCGATTCCCGTTCATGTTCGCCGCCGATAAATACCTGGACAGCCATGGCGCAAACATTGAGACGTATGGATTCTTCAATATCCACGGCAATATCTTCGTTGGAAAGTTCCTTTAGAATACTTGTGCCGCCGGAAACTCTCAGGACAATGGACTTTGTAGTTGTTGGAGGAACAATGCTCCTTAATATGCCGCGCGTTAACATAAGCGTGTCCGCATAAGGAACCAATGGAAGAATGTTTATGTCAATCCGTTCCAGGCCTGTGGTCGGACCCTGGAAATAGCCGTGGTCTACAGCCAGCATGACTGTGCGGCCGGATTCAGGGTTAAAGATCCGGGCAAGCCGGTTTTTAATACCCCAGTCCAGAGAATTTGATCCTTTAAGAAAAAACCCTTCTGTTTTCTGGGGAATATCTGAATAAAACTTTTTAGCCTCTTTTATTTCATCTATATCAGGCATTTTTGCTCTCCTTTCTATATTATGTTTTTTTTACCACCAAGCATGAAAAACACAGAAAAAATCAAAAATCAATCCATAAGTCACATTCCTGTTCCATACATCAGCCCAGCGATGAGTCCATGCACTCTGCTTGTTCAAGCCCGAACTGCATTGGTTTCACTTATACTCTTTACAACAGGAACTATTCGCCGATGCTTTAGACAGTCAAATTCCTCCATATCGTCTTGATATTATAAACCGGAATGTATATTAATATAGTCCAGTTGGGCATACATTTCCCAACAAAAATAATAATATTTGGATTCCCGCTTCGAAGTTCCCAGCCGCCCCGCTGGAACGGGATCTCCGCTTTGCTCCGACAAGCAGCGGGGAATGCGCCAGCTTTTGCGGTTCAAGGAAGTGATAGAAATAAATATGCATATTAAAAAACTGAAGAAGGAACTCGATACCCTTTATCATCAGTATAACTGGCGCAGGTATGTTCATCCTGATCCGCTTGAATTTCTGTATTCATATGAAGAGATAAGAGATCGAGAAATTGCCGGCCTTATCGCATCTTCACTTGCATACGGCAGGGTAGCTCAGATTTTAAAAAGCGTTTCTGTTGTGCTCAGCATTATGAATCCGTCTCCTTATCTGTTTTTGAAAAATTCAACCCATACATCAATTAATAAGGCTTTCGAGGGTTTTATACATAGATTTGCCTCCGAGGATAATCTTGCGGCTTTCCTTTTCGGGATTAAAAATGTGATCGATAAATTTGGTTCCCTTAATAAATGTTTTTTAGATGGTTTTTCAAAAGACGACGAAAATATTATTCCTGCCATGACCTTTTTTTCAACTCAACTTATTTATGAAAAAAATAAACCAGGCCATCTTGTAGCCCAGCCCAAAAAAGGAAGCGCATGCAAGAGAATGAATCTTTTTTTGAGGTGGATGGTTAGAGAAGACAGAGTCGATCCTGGCGGATGGACGGGCATACCATTATCTAAGCTTGTAATCCCTCTTGATATACATATGCATAGAATAAGTCTTGCCTTAAAGTTTACAAAGAGAAAGCAGGCCAACATGGCGTCTGCCCTTGAAGTAACATCTAATTTTAAAAGACTTGTGCCTGATGATCCAGTAAAATACGATTTTGTACTCACAAGATTTGGAATAAGGCATAATATGGATATTGATCAATTATTTGACTTTTTGCGAGTCCATCAAAACTAATGGTTTGTTGTCTGATTGGTTAATTTTCCAACAGACCGATTACCAAATCATTGGCAGGAATATCTTTCATGTTCTTCGAATAGTATGAAAATACAATTTCCCCTGTTTTGCCTATTATAAACAAAGCAGGCATAAGCCCTAATTTTGTAAGCTTCCATTCCTGCCTATATAGTTCGGCAAGTTTATGATCAGGATCCGGGATACCATAAAATGGCAGTTTGTTTTTTGAGAAATATTTTGAAGTTTTTTCAATATCATGCGGAGCTACAACTACAATCGATGCGTTTTTAGCAACAAATTTACTGTAATCTTTTTTCATCTGATCCAGATGACTCCGAGCATACGGTCAGCTGAAGCCACGGATAAAAACAAGAACAATCAGACCGGCTTTTTTCAGATTTGAAAGACTGATGCTGTCATTGTTATATGTATGAGCAGTAAAATCAGGAGCCTTATCACCGTTTTCAAGCAATTTAGTATTGTTTAACATGTCAGAATGGTTTTCCTTTCACTTATTAAAACTGATTTTTCCATATTAAGAGGTAACAGTCTAAAAAAAATGTTCAACAAATATGCCGGCCGCGAAAATGTTGCCCGACTGTTTTATACTTACTTGTTCATTGTCATTATAAATGAGTTTAGTATAAATATCACGACAAATGCCCATAGTCAAGCCGGAGCATATTCTGAAGCAATAACAAAACCTTGGAACAGGTATATTCACGCTGTAGAAAGATCCAATGTGCCTGAACCGCAACAGCGAGCGCATTTCCCGTAGCTTATCGGAAGCAAAGATCCAGCTTATAAGGGGCTGCGGGGAATCTTCAATTTGTACAGATCAGGCAGCATCATATACACGAGAATACGTTGCAAGCAGCTATAAAAAAGGCTACAAAAAAGACTGGGCGGAAACCAGGCAGGCAAAATTGAGCATTTCCCAAAGATCTCACGGCAGGAGGTATGACACATGGAAGGATTTGATGCTGTTAAGGGCCTTTTGAATAAAATATATGGCACAAAAAAGGGGGCACTTGCCTTTAATAAAATTTTTCCCTTAATAGAAAGGTTTCCAATCAAAAAAAGAGAGGCACAGGAGTACTTTTCCCAGGAAGATGTAGTTTTGATAACTTATGGCGACTCTCTGTCTTCAGGCAAGGAAGCTCCTCTGATAACGTTTCACAGGTTTACCGCAAAACACTTAAAAGATGTATTTTCAACAATACATATTCTCCCATTTTTTCCATATTCTTCAGATGACGGTTTTTCTATTAGTGACTTTTATTCGGTAAATCCAAAGCTTGGGTCCTGGGAGGACATTAAATTATTGAGCGGCAATTTTCAGCTTATGTTTGATCTTGTGCTGAATCATGTTTCTTCAAAGAGTAAGTGGTTTGGAAAGTATTTAAATGAGGAAGAAGGATTTGAAGATCTTGCTATTGAAGCAGATCCATCAACTGATCTATCCGGGGTTACAAGGCCCAGATCACTGCCGCTTTTAACTGAATTTACAAAAGGTTCCGGAAAGGCCGTTAATATTTGGACAACATTTAGCGCTGATCAGATAGATCTTAATTTTAAAAGCATAGATGTTCTTAAAAAGATGATCGAGATACTGCTTTTTTATGTGAAGCAGGGCGCAACCATTCTGCGGCTTGATGCAATCGCCTATTTATGGAAGGAGATCGGGACGAATTGTGTTCACTTGAGCCAGACCCATGATGTGGTGAAATTATTTCGAAGCATATTAGATTGCGTTGCTCCGGACATCATGATTATTACGGAGACAAATGTGCCTCATGCGGAAAATATCAGCTATTTTGGAGATGGCCGGAATGAGGCGCAAATGGTTTATAACTTTACACTGCCGCCGCTGCTTTTTTATTCCTTTGCAATTGAGGATTCAACGGCCTTGTCAAGCTGGGCAAAAGGGCTTTATTTAAAGCCTGAAGCCAATACCTTTTTCAACTTTACGGCCTCGCATGATGGTATTGGTGTACGCCCACTTGAAGGGATATTGCCTGAAGAGGAAATAGACAGGCTCGTTAAGATTGTTAAAGAAAATGGAGGCAGAGTTTCATATAAGAGGAATTCAGATGGTTCGGAGAGCCCGTATGAACTAAATATAACCTATATTGATGCTTTATTAAACAAAAAAAACGGAGTTGACAAATATCATCCTGATAGGTTTCTTGCCTCTCAGGCAATCCAGTTTGTTCTTCCTGGAGTGCCTGCCGCCTATATCCACAGCATATTAGGTTCACACAATTGGGAACAAGGTGTCAGGCAAACTCAAATGGCCAGAACGATAAACAGGGAAAAATTGCGACTGGATGATATTTTAAAACAATTGGAGGATCCTGATAGCTTTCGCTCAAGGATTTTTTTTCCATATATAGAACTGATAAAAATCAGGAAAAAACAACCGGCCTTTCATCCAAACGCCTTTTTTGAAATACTGGAACTTGATCCAAAAGTATTTGTTATTTCAAGATATTGCAAAGAACAAACAATATATGCATTAACAAACATTTCATCAACGCATGTTTCTGTATCATTGCCGAAACACAGAGGCGATTTTGATATGAAAGACCTTCTTAGCGGAAAGATATTTAAGGCGGATTCAATTGGCTTAAATCCTTACCAGTTTGCGTGGCTTGTTACACAAAAATAAATCATTATTGATTATTGATTTTATTCCTTAACTTACCGGAACATTTAAATGTAACAACCTTTCTTGCTCTCAGCGTCAGGTCGTCACCTGTGGCAGGGTTTCGGCCCCTTCGTTGAGTCTTGTTTTTTACGCAGAATTTGCCAAACCCTGAAACCAGGACATCATCCCCTTTTTCCAGAGTGCTTTTAATAATTTCCATAAGAGATTCGATGATATCGATGGCTTCTTTCTTGGTAAAACCAAGCTCATAAACCTTTTCAACAATATCGCTCTTGGTTAATGCCATGGTGCCTCCTAAAAGAACTTGCTACGTAATTATCAATAATGATATATTTATATAATTAGCTTATTTTATTATGATTCTTTCTTTAACTTGCACAGACAATTTTATTTATTCAGATTTTTCAACTAAAAGCAACTTCAAATTTACTATTTATAATTTTTTTTTGGCGCAAACAGACTGTAACCCGACGATGAAAAGCGTATAACTTATTAAATATACAACTATTGAATATATGTCAAGCTACTTTGGAGCCGACGGGCGGAGTCGAACCGCCTACCTGCTGATTACGAATCAGCTGCTCTACCGACTGAGCTACGTCGGCCTGATAAATATCGACCTGATAAATAAGAGAGCCCTACTTTGTTTATTAATCTAAATCAAGAAAAAAGTTCTATTAAATCCTTAATTGATTTAATTCCTTGCAGAAATTCCGGAATTGAGTGCGCAGGCCTGTCCGGGTCTGACAGGGCATTCCTTGTCTCCAGAATATACATGGAGCACAGGATGCCTGTTGTTGTTGTAGCAGCTTCGTCAAAAGATGCTGAAATGCTTTTGGAAGATTTGTGCTTTTTTTCAAAAGATATTCAAAAGGCCTCAATATATTTTCCGCCTTATAATATTTTGCCGTTTAAGCGTTTGTCATATCACAACGAAACAGCGGCAAGGCGGATAAGCGCTCTTTACCGTTTGATAGAGGGTGAAATGCCGCCGGTTGTAGTTACAACCGCAACCGCCCTGCTGCAAAGACTCATCCCAAAGCCTGTGCTGAGCGATTATGCTGAGCTTATAATGACCGGCGAAGATATTGACCGGGATCTTTTGATAGAAAAACTGATTTCCGGAGGTTATGTTCGGGCTGCGATTGTGGAGGAGCCCGGGGATTTTTGTGTTAGAGGCGGGATTTTGGATATTTATTCTCCGATGTATTCAGATCCGCTAAGGATCGAACTGTTTGGAGAAACCGTGGAATCCTTAAGGTTTTTTTCAGCAGCAACCCAGCGCAAGACAGATAATATACAGGAAGCGATCATACTTCCGGCAGGGGAAGCGATTCTGAAAATGGAGCTTATGGATAAGATAACAGGAAGGATAAGAGAGCAGGCGTCTGCTCTTGACCTTCCAGTAACCAGGGTTAGAGAGCTGGTTGAGCGTATCAGGAAAGAGGGGGTGTTTCCGGGAATTGAGAGCCTGATTCCTTTGATATATCCTAAGCTTGATACCCTGTTTAATTATGTTTCCGACAAGGCGCTTTTTGTTCTTATAGAACCAAAAGAATTAGAAGAGGCGGCCGGTCAATTTCAGGAACAGGTGACAAAGAACTATCTTGCCGCCTGCAAAGAGGGCAGACTGTGTGTTGAGCCTGACGCTTTTTACATGCAATGGCCAAAGGCAAAGGAGATGCTGTCTGAGAGGAAACCGCTGACAGTTAAAATGCTTCCTGTGTCGGGAGAGGGTTGGGACAAGGGGCAACCTTTTTTGCGTATAGGTTTTAATGTTGAAGATAACGCTGCTGTTGGAACTGAACTTAAGGCTCATATGAAAAAAGAGGACCTTCTCTTGCCTCTTGCAAACTGGATTAATGACAGAAAACAGGAAGGATATACCGCTCTTATTGTCTGCAGTTCCAGATTGCAGGCCGACCGCATTAAATCTCTTCTGTCGCCGTACGGTATTGAGCTTGGAATTATTAACGGGTTTCATGTCGCTAAAGGCTGTAAATGGCCTGTAGCCGTATGCCTTGGCCGGGTTTCATCAGGTTTTGTCTGGCAGGATGCATTTTTGGCTGTAATTACAGAGGAGGAAATATTCGGCGTAAAGCGCCACAGAAAAAAGATTTCAAGACAAAAAGCAGAGGTTCAAGCAGGGATGCTTGAATTTACAGACTTGAAGAAAAGCGAATTTGTTGTTCATATTGAACATGGGGTTGGTTGCTTTGACGGCCTGGTAAAGCTTAAAATAGACGGAACAGGCAACGATTTTCTGCTTATTATCTATAAAGATGGTGATAAGCTTTATCTTCCTGTAGATCGAATGAGTATGGTTCAAAAATATATGGGGCTGGATGGAGTAATTCCTGTTCTTGACAAACTGGGCAGCAAATCATGGCAGCGGGTTAAGGAAAGGGTTAAAAAATCGGTTGAGAAGATCGCGGGAAAACTCCTTAAACTCTATTCTGAGCGAAACGTAAATAAAGGCTATGCTTTTAAGGTAACAGACGGTGATTCGCAGGATTTTGAGGCTGGTTTTTCGTACGAAGAGACACCTGACCAGCTAAAGGCAATTGATGATGTGCTGCATGATATGGAGAACCCGATACCTATGGACAGGCTTATATGCGGCGATGTAGGATACGGAAAGACAGAGGTGGCGCTTAGAGCGGCCTTTATGGCTGTGAATAATGGGAAACAGGTTGCCATGCTGGTTCCTACAACAGTGCTTGCTGAGCAGCATTTTGAGACATTTGCAAACCGTTTTAAGCGTTATCCCGTCAATCTTGCCTGTTTAAGCAGATTCCGTTCCGTCCGTGAGCAGCGCTTAATTATAGATGAGCTTAAAACAGGAAAGATAGATATAGTTATAGGAACCCACAGGCTTATTCAGAAAGATGTTGCTTTTAAAGATCTGGGGCTTGTTGTGCTTGATGAAGAGCAGCGCTTTGGTGTTAAACACAAGGAAAAACTGAAAGAAATCAGGCGTATGGTAGATGTTCTGACCTTGACGGCAACCCCTATACCACGCACTCTTCACATGTCCATGATGGGAGTGCGTGATGTTAGTATTATTTCAACACCGCCTGAGCATCGCCAGTCAATTATTACATACATTTCCGAGTTTGACGGGGCGGTTATTTCAGAAGCAATAAGGAATGAGTTGAAAAGAAAGGGCCAGATATATTTTGTTCACAATGATATTCATAATATATGGACAATGGCAAACTATTTGAAAAAACTGGTGCCTGAAGTCAGGCTTGATGTGGCGCATGGCCGTCTTACGGAAGATGAGCTTGAGCTTGTGATGCTGCGGTTTTTCAATAAAGAGATCGACATGCTTGTTTGCACAACGATAATTGAGTCTGGTCTTGATATTCCTTCAGCTAATACCATTCTTATTAATAGGGCTGATAGATTCGGATTGGCGCAGATTTACCAGTTACGAGGTCGTGTAGGCAGAGCTGATGAACAGGCTTATGCATACCTTTTTATCCCTGATGAGACAGCTTTAGGCAAGGATGCTCAAAAACGCCTGAAGGTATTAATGGAGCATAGCGATCTTGGTGCTGGTTTCCAAATAGCTATGAGCGATTTGAAGATAAGGGGAGGAGGCACAATTTTGGGCTCATCCCAGTCCGGCCATATAGCTGCGGTAGGTTATGACATGTTTTTAAAGCTCATGGAAAACGCGATGTCCGAGCTTAAAGGAAAACCGGTTCAGGAGGGCCTTGAACCTGAGATTAACATACCTTTATCAAGCTTTATTCCCGAAATTTATATTTCCGATATCAACCAGCGGCTTTCAGCTTATCGCCGCCTTTCAAAGATGACCGAGCTTTGCGAAATTTCAGATTTTAAGAAAGAGCTGATTGACCGCTTTGGAGCTTTGCCAAAAGAGACAAACAATCTTTTATTAAAAATCATGCTTAGAGTATTGGCAATAAAAGCCGGGGTGAAACGGCTTGATCTGACAGGACAGCAACTCATTCTTTATTTTTCAGAGGTTCACCAGAAACATCCCTTTGGCATTGTTGATATGATCGTTAAACAAAGCGATTGTTTTAGTTTTACGCCGGATCATGTGCTAAAAGCAAAACTGTCAAAACGCAGCACAGTCGGTCTATTGCTGGAAACCAAAAACATCTTGAAAGAAATTACACAACATGTTAATTTTTAAAAAACAATATGCTTAAAGGATTAAGGATTTCCGATCCTTTCATTTATCAATGATAAGATACTGTAATAAATTGTCTCCAATGTTTGGAGCCTTATTAATTGTTTGCTTTTTAGCAGGGTGTGGTGATTATGGGTCTAATTCACATTCAGCGCCCAGCGATAATTATTTAATTAAAGTCGGAGACGGTGTCGTTACAACCGTTGACTTCAACAGCGCCTTTGAGATTATAAGGACAGCTTATTCCCATAATGCATTGCAGGAGCCGGATTCTTGCAGGGAACCCAAGTTGCGGCTTTTGAGCCAGTTGATAGAGGAGATGATTATATTAGAGAGGGCAAAAGAGCTGAACATCAAGATTTCTGATTCAGAACTTGATAAAGCTGTTACACGGATTAAGGAAGATTATGATGATAATGCTTTTGACCAGATTTTACTTGAGCAGGCTGTTTCATACAATTTGTGGGAAAAAGAGCTTGGAAAGCGTTTGCTCATAGAGAAGGTGGTTGAAAGAGAGTTAAAGGAACATGTTGTAATAACTCCTGAAGACATATCGAACCATTATGAAAAACATTATAATAGGCATAACGGGCCATCCGCCCTATCCGGCGCCCCTGATAAGGCAGATGATGATTTAAATAAAATAATCGTAAAAGAGTTGCGCAGAAAAAAGGTGGAAGACGCCTATAAACCATGGATAGAGAATCTTAGAAAAAAATATATGATCGAAATAAACAAAAAAGAGTGGGACAAAATCTCTCAAACAGGTTTGGAATTAAATTAATGGATAAAAGCATTATAGGAATTGTTAAGCGTTCAGCATGTCGGGCAATATACTGTATTTTGGTTTTAGGTTTTACCTCATTTAATATGGCAGATAGCGCAGAGGTCGTTGATCGTGTGGTAGCTGCTGTTAATGATGATATCATTACGCTTTCCGAATTAAACCAATTTGTCAAACCATATGCGGACAAAATCAAAACACTTGGATATTCTCTTGAGAAGGAACGTGCAATGCTCTTCAAGATGCGCGATGATATACTCAGCCAGCTTATTGATCAGAAACTTACTGATCAGGAAATAAAACGGTTTAAGATTTCTGTAAGTGAAAAAGAGATTGATGCAGCAGTTGAGCGTATTAAAGAGACAAACTATTATAGCGATGAAGAGCTCAGACAAGAATTGGCCAGACAGGGATTAAACATGGGAGAGCATCGAAAGAATATAGAGGAGCAGATACTCAGGGCAAAGCTGGTCAATCTTGAAATCAAATCCAAGGTCGTTATTACCGGTCAGGATGTAAAGTTATATTATGAAGCACACAGCGATAAATATTGCGGAGAGAAAAAATACCATCTCTGGAACATAATTATGAAAACCCCTGCTTTTGCTGATGAAGCAAAGAAGTTTTCAATTCAAAAAAGGATGCAGGCTGTGCTTGAAAAATTAAAGGCGGGCCAACCTTTTGAAGAAATGGCTAAATCCTATTCCGAATCTTCAGGAAGCTGGGACCTTGGATTATTTACAATTAATGAGCTTTCACCACAATTGCAAGAGGCAACAAAAGGATTGGGGGCGGGTGAGTTTACATCTGTGCTTGATACCGATTATGGATATCAGATATTTTATATCTCAAAAGTTGTAGATATTCCTGGAAAATCGCTGGAAGAGGCAACAGCCGAGATAGAAGAAAAGGTTTGGAGACAGATAGTTGATGAAAAATTCAGGTCATGGCTTGATGCTCTCCATAAAAAATCTTATATAAAGATAATAAAATAAGGTAGCCGTTAACGGCTTGAAACTTGAAATTGGAAAGTAGAAATTGGGGAGAGATGAAACGAGGTTACGAGTTGGATGTTTACAAACTGGCAGGAGCGTTATCAGATATGGTCTGGCACGACTTTGACAAGTGGAACAAAAAGGTTCAGGCCAAATTTCCAATTCCTATTGTCCAGTTTCAACGTTCCGTGAACGGTTACTATTATGATTAATAAAAATTTTCTTTCATTTGGACAATATCTTAGGGCAATACGGACAGAGAAGGGAATCAGCCTTGACGAGATTTCAGAAAAAACCAAGATTAGAATAGACAATCTCCTTCTTGTTGAGAATGAGGATCATGACAGGCTGCCTTCCGAAGTTTTTGTTAAAGGGTTTTTGCGTGCTTATGCGGAAGCTGTCGGTGTTGATGGAGTTGAGGCTATAAGGCGTTACGCATCAAGTCTTAATGCTTATCATGCAAATGCAAGGGCAGAAGCAGATTTTGCCGAATTGAGCACAAGGTTTTGGCCTCATTTGCTGCTGTCTCTTGGCGCGATGATATGTATTATCGCTCTATCTGTTTTTGCGATGTCTGTTTTTCATAGCCCCCTTCAGACCGACAGCCGGGTTAATACTAATGTCCAGACCGATAGCCAGGTTAATACTAATGCCGGCGAGGATAATAAGACGGGTAAAGATATTGATGACATTGCTTCTAGGGTCGATCATGGCAGTGAGTCAGGCTCTGATTTAGCCGGCAAACAATCTGAAAAAAGTTTATTGCTTAGTGTCATAGCAATTGAAACAACCTGGATAAAGGTAATAATAGATGGGCAAAAGCCGAAAGAATACAGCTTGAAACAAGGAGATCGCCTTGAGCTTGAAGCGTCGGCTGGTTTTAATTTATTGGTCGGCAATGCAACAGGTGTTCAATTGATTTTAAATGATAAACCCATAGAGGTTCAGGGAAAGAGCGGGCAGGTAGTAAATATCCAGATTCCGTAAAAAAGCATACGAGGAATTGATAAAGTAATTATGCAAGGTGATCGCAGTAAAATACTTATTGAAAGCATTAAGAGGCTGCTCAGGCGTGGAGCTGTAGCTAAACTCCTGAAGATTGTGAATAAGGCACATGCGTCAGACCTTTCTATGGTTTTCCATTCTTTATCACGTTCCAACCAGCGTAAGCTCTTTGGCTTTATAAAAGACATTGAGAAAAAGGGTGAGCTTTTCAGCGAACTCGATGAAGATATTTTTCTGAATCTTATTGAAGGGATAGATCTGAATCAAGTCGTTGAAATTCTGGATAATATGCCTACTGATGATGTTGCGGATTTGATAGGACGACTGCCTGAGGAAAAATCCGATACCATACTTGAAAAGATGAAAAAAGAGGGATCCAAAGAGGTTGAGGGCCTCCTTAGTTATGATGATGATACAGCGGGCGGTATCATGGTTCCTGATTTTATCGCTTTGAGAGAGGATGTACCCGCCGGTAATGCAATCATGTCCCTGCAAAAAGAACATATGGATGTGGAGATGCCTTTTTATCTTTATGTCGTGGATGAATACGGCAAGCTGACAGGCGTATGTTCTTTGAGACAGCTTGTGGTGGTTAAGCCTGATACACCACTTAAAGATTTTATGACAACGGATGTGTTTGCAGTAAAAACCAACATGGATCAGGAAGAGGTGGCAAAAATTGTTGCTCACTATGATATTCTGGCTGTGCCGGTTGTGGACGAGACAAACAAGCTGGTAGGTATCGTTACCGTGGATGATGTTATTGATATTATCAGAGAAGAGGCAACAGAAGACATATTGAAAATGGCCGGAGCCGGTGAGGAGTTTGTTGAAACAAAGTCTGTATTAAAAAGCATAAGAATTCGTCTGCCCTGGCTCTTTGCTTGTTGTATTGGCGGAATAATCGCATCTTTTATTATTAGCCACTTTCAGGAGAGCTTGAGCAAGGTAGCCTATATTGCGGCATTTATACCCGTTATTATGGGGATGAGTGGTAATATTGGTATTCAGTCCTCCACTATTGTGGTACGTGGTCTTGCAACAGGTCGTCTTAACGTAAAAGATTTATGGGCTGTTGTTTTTAAGGAGCTCACTATCGGTCTGATTTTGGGCATGGTTTATGGCCTTTTTATCGGCCTGGTCGCTCAGGTTCAATATAGCAGAGAGGCGCTCGCTATATCCGTGGCGCTTGCTGTGATCTGTTCCATGTCTCTGGCAGCGCTATCAGGCTCACTGGCACCCATGCTGTTTGCCAGGTTAAATATGGATCCTGCCGTAGCAACAGGTCCTTTTGTAACAACGGCGATAGATATCATCAGCGTATTTTTGTATTTTAATATTGCCGTAACCCTCCTTGGTATATGAACGCATGTCAAGCTTCTCCACGCCGGCCATTATGATCCGCTGTATGGATTTTGGAGATTATGATCTTATAATTACCTTTTTTACATTAAATAAAGGGAAAATTTCTGTAATAGCCAAATCCGCAAAAAAAAGCATAAAACGATTTTCAGGTATTCTTGAGCTCTTTTCTGTTTTAGACATTGTGTGCAGTACAGGCCGCAGGCCAGGACTTTCTGTTTTACAGGAGGCTGCATTAAAACATCCCTTTGCCGGAATAAGAGCAGATGTAATAAGGATGGCCTATGCAAGCTACTGGGCGGAACTGATTAATGAATGGATGGAAGAAGGCGGAAGGCAAATCCAGATTTATCATCTGCTTCAGCATGTTTTATGCGAGCTCGATCTTGGACAAATACCCGGTATGGCTCTTAGCGTCCAGTTCCAGATAAAATTTATGGCCATAGCAGGTCTTTGTCCGAATTTAACCTGCTGCAGCGGATGCAAGATTGAACTTGAGAAGATGGCAAAAAACGAGGTGGCGTTTGATCTTAAAAAGGGCGGGCTTGTATGTGAAAGGTGTGCGTCTGGATCGTCACGGCAGATATCTCTTTCAAAAGGGACTATAAAGCAGCTTCTCTGGATCAAAAGCGTAGATTTGGATAAGGCTAGCAGGATCAAGTTTTCCAGCCGGGCTTTAAAAGAGGGTCTGGGATTTATGGAAATGTTTGTGCCTTATCATTTGGGGAAGGAACCGCGGAGCCTTGCTTTTTTGCGTCAGATAAGACAAGAGCAGGGATTAAAGGGCAAGGATTAAGGGGAAAAATGGATATGCATAGTATAAGAGGTATTCTGGAAGCAGGCCGGATTGAAGCATCTGCGCCGTGCAGAATCGATATGGGGGGAACCCTGGATATCAGCACATTTTATTATCCGCTCAGACATCTTTCACCATGCACCTTCAACATAGCGGTGAATTTAAGAACCAGGGTCCGTCTTTTCCCTTATAAAGAAGGGATCGTAAAGATTTCTTCAAGGGGTTTTAAAAGCGCAAAATATTCTTCAGACAAAACCCCTTTTAATCATCCTTTAGGGCTTATGTTTGCGATTGCGGCCTATTTTGGGGCTGAAGGCGTACATATTGATATTGACTCGTCATCGCCTCCTCGCAGCGCTCTGGGAGGCTCATCTGCGGCTGCAGTTGCTCTTATTGCTGCGTTTTCAAAGCTCGATCAAAAGCAAACAGCCGGTCTTGGGTCAAGGCAAAAAATTGCGCTGCTTGCGCATGCTCTTGAAGAAAGTGTTGCAGGCGTGCCGTGCGGTCTTCAGGATCAGCTTGCTGCTGTCTATGGAGGAGTTAATGCATGGTACTGGCCGGCTCTAATTAAGGGGTGCTCTTTCAGGAAGAGAACTATCGCCGGGAAAACTTTTCATAAAAACTTAAACAAGCATCTCCTTCTTGCATATTGCGGAATTCCCCATGAATCCAAGAATATTAACACAAGGTGGGTTGAGCAGTTTGTTTCCGGAAAATACCGCAAACTCTGGGCAGAGATAATCGCATGCACACAAAGGTTTAGCGACGCTCTTTTTGAAAGAAACTTTAAAAAAGCCTGCGCTTCAATGAATATAGAAACAGCTATAAGGAGAAAAATGACGCCCGACGTGCTTGATGACATGGGAGCAAAGCTCGTTGATTCGGCTGTTAAAAACAGATGCGGCGCAAGATTTACAGGAGCCGGCGGCGGCGGCTGTATCTGGGCGATAGGCGAGATTGATGATATTGACAGATTAAAGAATATTTGGGAAAAGACTCTTTTGAGCAGAAAAGATGCGTGTCTGCTTGATGTGGATATTGATTCCAAAGGGTTGGTGGTTAATTAGCAGGTAACCGTTCACGGTTTACAGTTAACGGTTCACGGTTGAAAAAAACAGTAGGTAGAGGAGAATTATGGGGTCCTCTTTTGAAGATTTAGAAGTCTGGAAAAAATCTTGTAGGTTATCAGTACATCTTTATAAATTATTGGTAACAGTTTATGATTTGCAGTTACCGGTTAACCGTAAACAGGTAACCGTTTTAAATCGTTGCATAGTTCATTGAAAAAACCGTGAACTGTGAACCGACAACCGTAAATGGTTACATCATTAGTGTATTTAACAAAAGGTAAATCAAGGGGAATAAATGTATTTTCAGGAAGTAATACTATCATTGCAGAAGTTCTGGGCGCGCAAAGGATGCACGCTGATTCAGCCTTATGACATCGAGGTCGGCGCAGGGACATTTCACCCTGCAACGCTTCTTAAGGTTCTTGGTCCTGAGCCCTGGAATGCGGCTTATGTACAGCCTTCCAGGCGCCCTACAGACGGCCGTTATGGTGAAAATCCTAATCGATTACAGCATTATTATCAGTTTCAGGTAATACTCAAGCCATCTCCGGTTGATGTGCAGAAAAAGTACCTCCAGAGTTTGAAGGTTCTCGGCATTGATTCTCTTGATCACGATATAAGGTTTGTTGAAGACGACTGGGAATCGCCGACTCTTGGAGCATCCGGTCTTGGATGGGAAGTATGGCTGGATGGCATGGAGATCACTCAATTTACATATTTTCAATTTGCAGGCAGTATAGAGCTCCATCCTGTTTCAGTGGAGCTTACTTATGGCCTGGAACGCATTGCCATGTATCTTCAGTGTGTAGATAATGTGTATGATTTGAAATGGAACAACAAGATAACTTATGGAGATGTATATCACCAGCAGGAAGTAGAACAGTCAACATATAATTTTGAAAAGGCAGACGTGGATATGCTCCTGGACCTTTTCAACAAATACGAAAATGAAGCCATGCAAACGATTAAAAGACCGCTCATTCTTCCTGCTTATGAATATTGCCTGAAATGTTCACACACATTTAACCTTCTCGATGCCCGCGGAGCGATCAGCGTAACAGAGAGGACCGGTTATATTGCACGGATAAGAAATATCGCCAGGGCTTGCGCGGAAGAGTATCTGAAACAGCGGGAAGCCATGGGTTTTCCATTAATGCGTAATTTTAGTAACCAGGGATAAACATGGACACTTTTTTACTTGAGATAGGTACAGAGGAGATTCCTGCCGGTTATATTGAACCGGCTTTGAGGAGCCTTTCAGCGCTGATTTTACAAAGAATGGATGATGCGCGCATCGAACATGGCAAGGCCAGAACTTTTGGAACGCCAAGAAGGCTTGCAGTGGAGGTTGCGAATGTTGCCGGCAAGCAGAAGCGCCTGGCGGTCGAGATCACAGGGCCTCCTGAAAGAATCGCTTTTGATGAAGATAACAGGCCGACTTTAGCTGCAAAGAAATTTGCCGAGAAGTTAGGGATTTCCGTTAATAGTTTAACAATCAAGGATACAAAAAAAGGCCGGTATTTATGCGCAAAAAAAACAGAAGAAGGCCTTGCCACAAGCACACTTCTTAAAAACATTTTGCCTGATGTGATTTTGTCCATTCCGTTTCCGAAAACAATGAAATGGGCGGATTTAGCTATTGAGTTTGCAAGACCGATACATTCGATCATGGCCATCTTAGGAGACAAGGTTGTCCCGTTTGTTTTGGGCAATGTAAAAAGCAGCAGATATATTTTTGGGCACAGTTTTATGAGCCCGGGGAGAATCAGGCTTTCCAAACCAGATGAATATATTGAAATCCTGCGTTCTAACTATGTGTTAATTGATCCGGAAGAAAGAAAAAAACAGATTGTACTCGGCATCGATAAAGCAGCCGGCGATTGCGGAGGCAGGGCTTTGCAGGATGATGAACTCGTTGACATTGTAGCCAACCTTGTTGAATATCCGGCTGTTGTGGCAGGTGGTTTTGATAAGGAATTTCTTGAGCTTCCACGTGAGATATTAATTACAGCCATGCGGGAGCACCAGAAGTATTTTGCCGTAATTGATAAAGAAAACAATCTAATGCCAAATTTTATTGCTGTGAACAATACATTGGCAAGAGATATGTCGCTGGTTACAAAGGGGCATGAAAGGGTACTCAGAGCCAGGCTTAAAGATGCTCAATTCTTTTACAAAAGCGATGCAGATAGACCCTTTGAAGATTCAGTAGAAAAATTAAAAAGGGTTCTTTTCCAAGCCGGACTTGGGACTGTGCATGATAAGGTAATAAGGGTCCAAAAACTTGCCGGATATTTGGCAGAGGCTGCAAATTTTGATTCGGATTTTAAACAAAATGTATTGAGAGCCGCCTATTTGTGCAAGGCTGATCTTGTCAGCCAGGTTGTTGTTGAGTTTCCAAAGCTGCAAGGGGTGATGGGAAGGGTTTATGCTGCTGCTGCCGGAGAACCGGATGAGGTGGCATCTGCTATAGAAGAGTATTATCGGCCAACATATTCCGGCGGCCGGCTTCCTGAAACAGAAACAGGCGCAATTTTAGCCATTGCCGACAAGATCGATTCCATTTGCGGTTGTTTCATAACAGGATTGATTCCGACCGGCGCTTCAGATCCATATGCTCTTCGGCGTCAGGGAATAGGCATTATCCAGATAATGCTTGATAAGAATTTTTCATTTCAATTGAGCCGTCTGATTGAAAAAAGCGTAACATTATTCGGCAAGCAAAATAATGATGAAATTAAGGAAAGCGTTTATATGTTTTTGCAAAACAGGATTGCCAATCTTTTATCTGAGCAAGGATTTTTAAAAGATGTTATAGCAGCCACTATTTCTGTTGCTGCAGATAATGTGCCTGATGTCTGGAGCAGAGCGAGCGCTTTGCAAAAACTTAAAGCCAAGCCGGATTTTGAACCCTTAGCTGTTACTTTTAAGCGTGTTGTCAATATAATAAAAAAATCCGGCGATTTTAAAGCAAAAAATATTGATGAAAGTCTGTTTGAGCATGAATGCGAAGCTGTTTTATTTGCTGACTATAAAAAAATTAAGAAAAAGGTGCTTGATGATCTTGACAAGGGATTATTTGAACGAGCCCTTTTTGATATAGCTTTATTGCGTGA
This sequence comes from Candidatus Desulfaltia sp., assembly GCA_030656555.1. Lineage (GTDB taxonomy): Bacteria > Desulfobacterota > Desulfobacteria > Desulfobacterales > ETH-SRB1 > Desulfaltia. The sequence goes on from JAUSPN010000106.1 coordinate 81,217, forward strand.
TTCTGTTGATGCTTTTTTTGACGGGGTAATGGTAATGGCGGAAGATTCGAGCATACGAAACAACAGGCTTTCTTTGCTAAAACAGATTGAAGAACTATTTAGATTGTTTGCCGACTTTTCAAAAATTTCAACCAGGGAAAGCTAACCGTTTTGACTTATTAAAAAATATTAAGGTTTGTACCCATGAGATTACTATCATCATCTGTATCTATTACAAGATACAAAGTAAAAGGAAAGATTCAAGGTTCTCTTATCCGGACAATTATGGACGGGCTTAAAAAGAACTCCATTACAGAAATTGATAACCAGCCAATGGGAAAAGCAGCAGGATGGACTTCTTTTGATAACCCGTATCTGCCTGATTTTGAAACTTCATCCTGTGTTATAGGAGCTCATTTCGTATTTTCACTTCGGATTGACAAAAAGAATATCCCTCCAAAAACCATTAAAAAATATTATACCGTTGAGATGGCCAAAAGACTGGCTGAAAGCGGGAGGGAATACTTTTCTCGAAATGAAAAAAGTCAGATAAAGGAATATGTCGTCAACGCTCTTAGCCTCAGCATTCCGGCGACTCCGAATATTTACGATATTATCTGGAATTATGATGGGTCTTCTTTATGGTTTTTTTCCAATCAAAAAGCGGCCAACGAAGATCTTGAAACACTTTTTTCAAAATCTTTCGGACTAACACTAATCAGGCTTTTTCCCTATACAATGGCCGATCTTGCGTCCGGTATTACGGATAAAGAGCGCGACCTTTTATCAACAATTTCTCCGACAAAATTCATGGATTAAATTATGTTAGATGTTTCAATTGCATACAACAGGTACAAATTTCTGGGGCATGAATTTTTAACATGGCTCTGGTTTATTATGGATGTGGACCCAGCCTGCATACTTAAAGCAGAAAGCGATATGGTTTCACTTGAAGTTGACAACCGTATTGTTCTTGAAAACAGCTTTGATAACAGGATCGAAAACATCAGAATAAAAGGAGATGAGGCCGGCTTTGAGGAAGCAAAGCTTTCTCTTCAAAAGGGTGGAGTTGTCACCGAACTGAATTTTTCTTTAAAAACCGGGGATCACGAATGGAAATTTAACATTAAAGGTGAAAGCCTTAATATATCGTCATTAAAATCGCCTGAAACCGGAAAGATTGAAAAAAAGGAAGATATTGAAGGGGCTGTTCTTGAAAAGATATACCTTTATGAAAAAGTAGTTTTACTTGTCGAAAATCTTTATAAACAGTTTATCACGATAAGAGTTTCAAGCAAATGGAAAAATGAAACCATACCTTTAATAAAAAAATGGATCAAATCCTGAAAGATAGTGCCTAAAGTGAGCTAAAGTATATTAAAGTGCCTAAAGTTAAGGAATGCGCCTTCGGCACTGCCGATTTACTTTAGGCATTTTAGGCACTTTAATATACTTTAGGCACTTAATTTCCATGGAACTATTAGACAAACTTAAAAGATTTTTTGATCTTTCCTCGTTCCGTCCAGGTCAGGAAGAAGTGGTTAGAACAATACTGGAAGGCGGAGATGCTCTTGTGGTCATGCCAACCGGAGGAGGAAAATCGCTGTGCTACCAGCTTCCCGCCTTAATCCTTGATGGAACAGCCCTCGTTGTTTCTCCCCTTATCGCTTTAATGAAAGACCAGGTAGATGTTCTCCAAAAACGAGGGGTTGCCGCATCGTTTATCAACTCAACCATTTCCCTGGCAAAGCAAAAACAGGTACTTGAAAAACTTGAAGCAGGAGACTTAAAGCTTTTGTATGTTGCTCCTGAACGGTTTCGCCAGAAGGAATTTCTCCACTCTCTTTCTATTTCCAAAATCAGTTTTGTGGCAATAGATGAAGCACATTGTATCTCCCAGTGGGGGCATGATTTTCGTCCCGATTACCTGCGGTTAGGGGGGGTCCTGCAACGCATAGGACAGTACCGGATTCTTGCTGCTACTGCCACTGCCACTGAATTGGTTATATTAGATATTATCTCCTGCCTTAATATTAAGAATTGTCGACAGTTTGTAACAGGCTTTTATCGAAGCAACCTGCAATTAAAAGTAGCTCTTTGTGCAAATAAAAAGGAGAAAGAAGGCGCTCTTGTGTCAGCCCTTGCAAAAGAGAAACTTCCCGCGATTGTATATTGCGCTACGAGAAAAGGCGTGGATGAAGTGGCAGACCTGTTGAAAGAGCGAGGGCATTCAGTGTCAGGATACCATGCAGGCATGGACGATGAAACGCGAAATCTTGTGCAGGAACGATTTATGACAGGACACTCTGAAATAATTGTGGCAACTAATGCTTTTGGGATGGGAATTGACAAATTAAACATACGCCAGGTTATCCACTACCAGTTTCCCGGCTCTGTAGAATCGTATTATCAGGAGATAGGAAGAGCAGGAAGAGATGGAAAAAAATCAACATGCACGCTCCTTTTTTCCATGGGGGATAACTATATCCAGGAATTCTTTATTGAGATGAACTATCCTTTACCGGAAACAGTTGAAGATGTTTTTGACTTTTTAAAGGGTACGGGGAAAGATTATCTGAGCGTTGGAAACAATGAAATTGCTGAAACAATCAGCTCTGCTCAGAGCGATGGACAGGTTGGGATCGTCATAAAAATGCTGGAGCGGGCCGGTTTCCTGGAAAGGCTCTATTCCGGGAAACGACTCTGTTTTGTTGCCGCAGGCGTGGAAAGCCCAAGAGGACCTGTTCAAAAAAAGATATTTGACGTTGTGGCAAAAATCGCAGGATCTAAAGGGAAAGAGGTTTCAATTAACTTTCTGACAAAAACCGCCGGTCTTGAAAAACCAGCGCTTCTTAGAGGTCTTAGACTGCTTTCAGCAGACGGATTGATTACATATATACCCCCTGCAGCGGGTCGTGACCTCAATATATTGCGTCCCCAGGCGACCTTTGAGGAGTTGGAAATAGACTTTGAGCTCCTTGAGAAAAGAAAACACAATGATCTGGAAAAACTAAAAGAGGTGGTGACTTACGGGTATTTTGGAGGGTGCAGATGGGATTTTCTCCTCTCCTATTTCGGAGATGACAGCGCAACAGAGCAGTGCGGGTCTTGCGACAACTGCATTCAAAGAAAGGTAAAAAGGACTGATACAAACAAGAGTGAAGAGGAAACAATAATCCTTAAAATATTGAGCTGCGTGGCGCGTATGCAGGGCCTTTTTGGCCGGACACGTGTTGCCCAGGTCCTTACCGGTTCGGCGAGAAAATGGATAACCTCTCAGGGAATGAACCGGCTTTCCACATATGGCCTGCTGTCTGGTTTCACACAGGAAGACGTTCTTGATCTTATTGACCAGTTAGACAGGCAGGGATGTTTTATTCGCAAAGGAGATCATCTTTACCCGACTATAGGCCTCAGTGAAAAAGGGATCAAGGTAATGAAAAAAGAGGAGAAATCGTTTGTGAATCTGCCGGAAATTAAAAAACTGGTCAGAACCTTTGCCGCGGTAGCCACAGATTTTTCTCCGGAGCTCTATGAACTGTTGCGCCAAAAAAGAGAAGAGCTTGGCACAACACAAGGGATTCCATTGTTTCTGGTAGTCTCAAACCGGACGCTGAAAGAGATGGCGGCATCAGCGCCAAAAAGCATGAGTGAACTTTTACATATGCACGGAATTGGACCAGCTAAAATAGAAAAATACGGGCAGGATTTTTTAGATGTCATTTTAAAATATTATGATACAGTAAACTAAATTAAAAAACAACGGTTTACAGTTCACGGTTCACGGTTCACGGTTGATTAAAACATAAAATAAAGAGGCTGAAAGCTCAAATCTGAAAGCTAACAACCACTTTAGCCTACTTAAATAACCGTGAACCGTGAACCGTGAACCGACAATCGTGAACGATTACCATTTATTAAAGGAGAATATTATGGCTTTTGAACCGGAAAAGGATAAGATTTTAAAAAAGTGGAAATGTGAAGACACAGGACTTGTTGTTTCTATCAACCAGTATGGCGCTGGCCAGCCGAAACTTCAGATAGGCCCAAGAATGCTGAAAAAACAGGATGGCTCGGACAGAGTGCCTGTAAAGGCGGGACGTCTTACCATTGAAGATTTGCTGTGGTTTTATGAAATTATTGATGAAGTAAAGGATGAACTCACGCGGCTGGTAAAGCCGGAATAATTGCTTTGGATTAAGTGATATATATGCCCATGAGCAAAGACGACGCAATTGTCAGGCCTGCAAAAGGTAAAAATTCTCCGCAACTTGGTGATTATGCCGTGATGGCAGCCAGCGAACCTGATTTGCGTATGCTTTGCGGTAAAATGAATTTACAGAAAGATCGTTTTGTAAAGCTGTTTATGAGCAGGTTATATGTCGATGAGGGGCAGACTGAAAACTTTGCGCTTGCGGGCCCGTTTATCGGCGCTCCATATGCGGTGATGATTCTTGAAACATTAATTGCCTGGGGCGCGCGGAAAATTTTGTTTTTTGGTTGGTGCGGAGCGGTTTCCCCTGATATCAAAATTGGAGATATTATTATTCCAACCGGCGCTATTATTGATGAAGGAACGTCAAAGCACTATAAAAAGGGCAAGAACTTTTGTGCCAAGCCGCCGGGCCATATAACCGAAAAAATAAAGGAAGCTTTAAGTCAAAGGGGCATCTGTTTTCACACAGGCCTTATCTGGTCTACCGACGCTGTTTACAGGGAGACCTGCAAAAAAGTTAAGTATTATCAAAGCAAGGAGACATTGGCGGTTGATATGGAGCTATCAGCTTTTTTTACTGCGGGAAGTTTTCGGGAAGTTGAGGTCGGAGCGGTTCTTGTTGTTTCCGATGAAATATCAACATGTAAACATGTGCCAGGGTTTAATAGGCAATGCTTTAAAAAAAGCCGCGCGGATGTATGCGAAGCAATAAGCAGCATGTGCCTCAGGAAAACAATATAAGTCTTACACCTAAAGCCAATAAAACGTAATTATTCAGGGGGTACACTGCTAACTCAAAGAGTTTATTCACCGCAAAGCCGCAAAGAACGCAAAGAGAATATTATTTTTCTGTTTACCGTTGAGAGGACGGTAAACAGAAAGCTTCAATATCTTAGTTTATCAAAGTTAGTGTGATCTTCCCGAAGGGCTTGGGTTTATTAATTTTCGCCCTCTCAGCGAAAATTAATAAGATGAAATCCTCTGCGTACTCTGTGTCTCTAATGAGCAGAGCGAATGGGCGGTAATATAATACCTTCTGAATAGATACAATAAAACAAACAATGAAACAGCTTGATACAGACATAGTTGATAAGGTTAACGCTTTAAGAAAAGCGCTTCACAGGCATAATCACCTTTATTATGTTTTGGACAATCCTGAAGTATCTGATGCGGAATATGACAGGATGATGCTGGAATTGACAGCGCTTGAAGAAGCATGGCCTAAGCTTTATGCTGCGGATTCTCCCACCTCACGTGTTGGCGCGCCTCCATTGAGCGAGTTCGAAACTATTGCGCATTCCATTCCCATGTTAAGCCTGGGGAACGCATTTGCTGATTCAGATATAATTGATTTTGATCGTCGCGTCAGGAAAATTTTAAGGACTGACGATGAAATACTTTATACCGTAGAGCCTAAGCTGGACGGTCTTGCCGTGGAACTTGTATATGAAAAGGGCAAACTGATTGTTGCGTCTACCCGTGGCGACGGTATCAACGGCGAGGTGATAACGGCAAATGTCAGAACCATACGATCTGCGCCTCTTTTGCTCCAGGATACAGGAAAGCGGAATATACCACTGCGCCTTGAGGTAAGAGGAGAGGTATTTATCAGCCATGAAGGATTCAGAAGTCTAAATGAAGAACAGCTAAGCCAAAAGCTGCCTCCATTTGCAAATCCGAGAAATGCTGCTGCCGGATCTTTAAGACAGCTTGATTCAAGTATAACCGCAAAGCGTCCGCTGGAAATTTTTTTCTATGGGGTAGGTGAGTTTACGGATTTAAAGCTGAAATCACACTGGGAAACGCTTCAGGCATTGCAGGAGCTGGGATTGAGGATTAATCCCCTTATCACCCCGGAGGTTACAATAGAAGAGGCGGTTGACTGTTGCAAAGAGCTTGAGGATAAAAGGCATCTTTTGCCCTATGATATCGACGGCATGGTGATAAAGGTTGACAACCTTTCTTTACAAACAAAGCTGGCAACGACATCTCGAAGTCCCAGGTGGGCCATAGCGTATAAGTTTAAGGCAATGCAGGAGACCACCCGTGTGCTGAATATTGATGTGCAGGTCGGCAGGACAGGTGTGCTGACTCCGGTTGCGCATCTCCAGCCGGTTAATGTCGGCGGAGCCATGGTCAGGCGTGCGACACTTCACAATGAGGATGAGATTGAGCGAAAGGATATCAGGATAGGAGATACGGTTCTTGTCCAGCGGGCAGGGGATGTGATCCCTGAAGTTGTTAAGGTGATTGAATCAAAGCGCACCGGCGCAGAGAGAATTTTTCATATGCCGCTAAACTGCCCTGTTTGTGGTTCAACAGTCATCCGCGCCAAAGGTGAAACCGCTACCAGATGTATAAATTCAACATGTCTTGCGCAGCTTAAAGAGCGCATCAAGCATTTTTCGTCAAAAGGGGCTTTTGATATAGACGGGTTGGGAGACAAACTTGTCGAGCAGTTGGTGGACAAGGGTATGCTTGCCTCGTATGCCGATATTTTCCATCTGGACGCAGTCAAGATCGAAGGCTTGGAGCGCATGGGAGCCAGATCTGCGGAAAAGCTTGTTTTGGCAATTGAAAAAAGCAAAAAGATTAAATTCAGCCGTTTTCTTTATGCGCTTGGAATCCGGCATGTTGGCGAACATGTGGCTAAAATACTCGCAGAAGAATTTAAAAGCCTGGATAATCTTTTAGATGCAACAAAAGAGCAGATAGAAGCGGTTGAAGGAATGGGCTTTGTGATTGCTGAAAGCGTTGTCAATTTTTTCAAACAGAATACAAATCGTGAAGTAATAAACCGTATTTTTGACAGCAATGTATGTATCCTCTTCCATGCCCACGAAAAAGAGAGAACCCTTGAGAATAAAGTGTTTGTTTTGACAGGTACGCTTGAAGATTTGACAAGGGATCAGGCAAAAGAAATGATCGAGGCCGCAGGTGGAAAAGTAAGCGGTTCTGTAAGCAGAAACACGGACTACCTGGTGGCCGGAAGTTCTACCGGATCCAAGTTAAAGATGGCAAAGGATCTTGGAGTTGAGATTATTGATAAGGCAGCCTTTCTGAAGATTTTAAGCCGTTAACGCTCGACCCCATTTCACTCTTCACCCGTCAATAGTTCGACAAGTCAGCCGTTGTTTCATAATACTTGTCGCAAAATGTCGCAATACTATGTCGTAATGTGTCGCAATACTATTTGGCCAGCTCGCTATCCAGGCATTCGGATACAAACTCAAAGGCAGAACGATAGTTCAACAGTTCGCGTGCATCATCAGGATCGGCTTCAGGGACATTCTCCCCATTCCACAAACGTTTCGCCTGATCCAGCGTTAGCCGGTAATCCAAGAACAACCATCATTGTCACAAATATTAAACCCCATTCAATCAATGGATTATTTTAAAACTGTAAAACTAAAGAACGCCTTCCTACTTCCACTAATGTGTTAATCAAGATTTGACACCGAGCCCCTATAGCTGCAGGTGAGCATAACCGATCCTCGTTGCAAGATCATAGGTTTCTTCGTTTCCATTAACAATCGGGATATTCTAAAGTAATTTTACCCAGTTTCCCTTTCCTGAATTCACTCAAAACAATATTGGACACTCGCATATAATCGACAATACCAGTTTTCAAAAGGCAGCCCCTTTTTGCTGCAATATTTTCCAGAATTTCAAGGGGCGTTTTATCTTTAATATCAATTTTGAATCTGGCACATAATTCTTCAGGGACAATTCCAACCAGTTTTTCTATAAGATCAGATGCAAGAGTCCTCACATTCAGAACATCATCATTTATGGTTCCGATAAAGGCGAGATTTGTAAAAGTTTCTTTATCTTCTCTGGGGCGCAAAATTCCAGGAGTATCCAGAAGTTCAAATTGTGATTTTGCCTCTATCCACTGTTTAGCCCGTGTAACTCCAGGCTTATTGGCGGCCTTGGCCTTTTTTTTCCCGGCTATGCAATTTATCAAAGTGGATTTACCCACATTGGGTATACCTACCACCATGGCTCTTATGATTTTATTTTTGATTCCAGCCTTATTAATTACCTTACGGGCTAAATTTGTAATATTTTTTAAACCATCACCTTTAACAGCACTTACCAACGCTACCTCGGTATCACCACTGTTAAAAAAGGAAACCCACTTTTTGTTGCCATCATTACTGCTAAGGTCGCATTTATTCAAAATTACAATTTTTGCTTTTTGCCCGATTATTCTATCAATATTCATATCTTTACTGGATAAGGGAGCCCTTGCATCCAAAACCTCGAAAACAATATTTACTGCTTTCAAGTTCTTTTTTAAAAGATCCTCAGAATCTTTCATATGTTTTGGAAACCAGTTTGCATTTTCAGTCATTACAAACACCATTTTTATTTAATAATCTTTGATAACCTTTTTCATTTGCATTTTCGGGGTCAAGACGTTCAATACTGTAAAATTTTGAAATTAGGAGGTCTGAAACTTTTAATGACGTTGCATAAAGTGTTAAAGAACCTTGCTTAACTAACGATGCTGGTCTTGTAATTTTGTTTGCCATATTTACTCCTATTTAATAATTTGTGTTTGTCTTGTTTTTTCTCAGGGGTGGTAGCCTATAACAATGATTAGTGGGAAAAAACGCGCATTATCAAGGAACGAAATCGCGCATGGCATTCGCACCTTTTGTATAGTTTGCAATTTGTTGTAGCCCGCCGACACTGAATATTGAGATCAGAAAAGGGAGCTGTTTTTCTCAATTTTTCCGGTATATCCGATATGCGGGAAAAAGCGCTTGATATCCCTGATATCAGGGGATTTATGAGAAGGTCTCTACAACCATATATCCTCTCCTCATTGCAGATAAGCTATTAATGTTTGTATCTATAGAAATATAACCTGGTTATGCGGTTTTAAGTTTCCGATGCTACTATTTTTATTTCTTCATCTGTTAACTTATACAGCTTATAAACCAATTGATCTATTTGTTTGTCCGTGGTTTCAATCTGGCGCTGGAGGACAGCTTTGGTCTGGGGTATTTTTGCCTCGGCCAGTTGTTTGTTCAAATCAAGCATCCGTTCGACGAGTTCATCTTACGGGCTTACGGGCGAGCAAAATTAAAGCACCACCAACTTTTCTCTTCTTGCAGCCGCTTGTTCGCGTTTCTACTATTTCTCGCCAAGCCTACGCTTCCAGTACGATGGCTCCCTGCTGCAATGCATGACGGCAAGCATCAAAATATAATGATCTTCGATGGAATAGAGAACGGCGTAAGGAAAGCGTTTGGTGAGGCAACGTCGAACATCTTCGTCAATTACACGATATAGAAATGGATTCTCAACAATTCTTTCAATTACATATCCCACTTCAGCATAGAACGCTGACCCCAGAGAATGGCTTTTCTCAGAATAATAGAGCGTAGCTTTTTTGAACTCAGAACGTGCCTCTGGGTGGAATAAGTATGTCGTTTATCATCAAGTAGTTTTCGGACGCTTTCCATGGCATCGTTGCCAGGTATTGCTTTGACTTGACCGCTTCTCACTTCGTCACGACGCTTTTTTGCCTCAGCAAGCCAAATGTCTTGAATTGATTTCTGATCGAGACTCTCAACGAGTTTCTCAGCTAGTAGTGCTCTTGCTTCGCCAGACAGAGACATGGCTTTTGTAGCTAGTTCGTCTACAGATATAGTCATTGCATATCACCTCCGAAAAAATGTAAATTATTTTACATTAGTTGAGACATGGATTGCAAGTAAGATCTTTCAACCATTCGTAGAGTAAAAGGGCTCATAAAAAGTGAAGGGACTTTGGGGATATTCATTGGAATATTGGTTTAAATATCAATTTTAGATCAGATAATAAAATCCAATATACCAATCACGCCTGAGTTAAACAATGCAAATTCTTCAAACGCATCGGCATTTTGTATATTAAACAAGAACAAAACCTAATTTGCCATTTTGTTGCTCGTGAAAGGCTTTGTTCGCAGCTATTTAATTAGTCTATTTAACAGGACATCCTCGATGTTTCGTCTTGAATCCAGAACAGATAAAACGTAAATTTTTATTTCTGCTATTCTAAATTAATTCTCGATATTGGAAAATACCCTGGTCCTTAAGCTCAGGAACTATGCGGCATCTTTCCGGCATAGTATATAGGCTGGATACTTTTTTTTAATTTCTTGGAAAATCTTTAATGCATTGGCAGGGTTGTCAATTGCGATATAATCAATTATCTCTTTTAAATCGTTTTCTGCAACAAGAGCCCATGCAATTTCACAACTTTGATTCATTTAAGCTTGTCTTTCAGTGAGCTTTCTATTTCTTTGAACACTTCCTCTTGAGATTTAATTTTTCCATTTTTAATATCTGATTCGCCCTGAGAAAGAGCCTTTAATATTCCGATTGCATTGCGCATGTTCTCATAACTTTCAGGGTCTTGAAGAACAGCGCGCGGCTCACCGTTTTGGGTTATAATAACAGGGCGACGAGTATCGTTTATTTGATTTAACAAATCGGCTGTTTTTGATTTCAGGTATGTAACCGGTTTTATATCGCTTGTAATATGCATTTTTCACCTCCAGTCCGAATATGATACTAAATAAAGATCGGTTGTCAAGAATTGTTTCAGGTCAAGATATATATATCAGGGAAAATCAAGGCTTTTTTTGACAACACTATAAAGTTGCCATGGCAAATTTATAGATAAAATATTGCATATCCTTGTTTTATTTTTTTCTTAAATAGTCTTTGGGGAACTTGATTCAGGGAGCAAACTTCGAAAACATGATATTAAATCTTAAGGAAATGATGTGTTGAGGTTAAAGGGCTCGCATATACTCGGGTTTCAAAGCTATTTCCCCTGCAAGCGCGGCATCGATTAATTTGATTGTTGCTTCCTTTTCTTTTGGCAGCCTGGCCTTTATCGGCAGATAGTTGGAAGCGTGATTTGCATAGAAAAGGCCCTTGGACAGATTCGTAGCAGCGATCATATCTTTAAGTTCTTCCAGCATTTCAACAGATTCAAGCAACGTAAACTCGCCGGACACATAATCCTGATACAGCGGTGTGCCTGGAATAAGCATAAGGCTTAGAGCTCCGATATATTCCGGATCTATCTCTGAAAGCACACGTCCGGTTTCGGTGGCATGTATTTTTGAACGTGTTTTGCCGGCGATCCCCAGCAACACTGTAATGGAAAGTCGGATTCCCGCTGCCCTGGCTTTTTTGCCCATCTGGATCATATCGCCGGCTGTCGCGCCTTTGTTGATTTTTTTTAAGGTAACGTCGTCGCCGGTTTCAAGACCCATGTAAATGATACCGAGTCCGTGGTCTTTCAGCGTCTTGAGTTCATCAGGGGTCTTTCTTTTCAGGCTCTTGGCATTAGCATATAGTCCTACCCTGGTTACCCATGGGAGCTGCTTTTCAATTTCTGTTAAAATCGTCAGAAGTCTTTTTGGGGGAACAATCAGTGCGTCCCCATCGCAGATAAACACACGCCTCTGGCGTTTGCAATACTGTGCGGCAAATGCGATATCCTCCATGATAATGGAATCAGGCTTTATTTTAAAGCGCTCGCCTCTATATGTGCCGCAGAATGTGCACTTGTTGCGTGAGCACCCGACGGTAACCTGTAGCAGAATACTGTTAGCCTCGCTTGGAGGACGAATTATGTTGCCTTCATAGTGCATTTTAAGCCGGTTTCCCCTTTCCTCGCAGTGTCACGCGGAGGATCTCGCCGGGACGCCAGAGTCTCATGCGCGGTCCCCATGTGCCCGTGCCTCTGCACACGATAACCGTCATACCATCCACCTCGTAACGTCCCTCCAATAAAGGATACCGGCTTTTAACCAGATAGTCAAACGGCCATATCTGTCCTCCGTGGGTGTGACCGGAGAGCATCAGACCTGCACCGGTTTTGGCTGCTTTTTCAGCCTGCCAAGGCGTATGTGAAAGAAGGATGGTAGCACCTGGGGGGCGACCCGCGAGCGCTTGCGAGATGGGATCGTCGCTCCGACCGTTTCGATACCTGGTGGTGAGATCATCTATGCCTGCCAGGATAAAACCAGGCATCACTTCTTCCCACCCATTGCTTAGCAACTTGAAGCTTGCCTCCTCAAACAAGCTCGTTTTATCTCCCCCGTAGAATTCGTGATTGCCGGGAACAGCCCAGATACCGTAAGGTGCCCAGAGTTGCTTAAGAGTTGCTATCAACCGGTCTTCCGGCGGACCATGCCCTTCGAAAATATCCCCGAGCAAAACCACAATGTCGGGCTGCTGCGCCTTTACCTGGGCAACACGAGCCGCCAGCCAACGCTCGCCAATTTGCGAACCAAGGTGCAGATCGGACAAAGCGACGATCACTGTTCCGTCCATAGCATCAGGAAGGCCGGAAAGGATTACCTCGTATTTTTCTATCACCGGGGGCCGGAGGCCCTGTACGAGCGCGATCGCCGAAAGCGCTATGCCGACCAACAAAGCCCATCCTCGCAGCAAGGAAGATAACCGGGGCACGAGAAAGCCGAAAAGGGTGAAGATATCTATTAAAAGGAGAGGAATAAAAGTCAAAAACAAAACAGCCAACCAGGTCATTCCGAGGAATTCAAGCATTCCTGCCAAAACCCCCGTTCCGCCGTGCCCTATGACGCGACCAAAGAAAAAAATGGCCCACAGGATCACTCCTGCTCCAATAAGGGTCTTTCGGGACACGTGCCGGTTTATGAACGGCACGGAGGCGGCCCGCCAAAAAACATAGATATGCATAAATGTGCAGGCTGAAATTAGAATAGTTCTAAACACGGCTCCCCCAGCAAGCGACTTGCATAATCAGCCATAATTGTCACAAATATTAAACCCCGTTCAATCAATGTATTATTTCAAATCATCCACACTACAAGATTTTAAACCGATTTTACGTTCTTTATCCTTGTTTCGCAAGTTCCTAATATGGATTTGCGAAATAAAGAATATATTATTATGTGTCAACTAAAAAACTGAACTTGCTATTTCCTTGACGCTCAGCTATTTTTCTGTTAGCGGATTAAAAAATATTGAAGCTCTCCGCTGCAAGCAGTGGGGAATGAGCTTGCTTTTGCGGTTCAAAAAACTCTTTTACGAAAAGGCTCAAGAAAAAAACCCGAAGAATATCATGAATGAATCTTTTTTAGAAAAAGTTAGTATTGAAAAAGCGAGTGAATATCTATTTGACTTTGCAATTGACCATTCAGATATAAAGCTGATTTTACAAGGTTTGCCCGAGGATATAAAAATCAACCGGGTTTCAATGGAATATGAAATTCAATTATTAAAAATCCTGGGCGTTGGATGGAGCATTTCGTTTTTTTTGGATGAAAGTTCGATAAAAAAAGAATTGTCAGAATCGTTTTGGAGTGCTGTTCAAAGTTTTTCTCAGAGCATTTCAACACTCTCGTCTTCATTCACAGGTAAAGAGATTGACTACTTTAATACTTTGAAAGAACGATTAGACACATATTTAAACGCGTTAAATCTTATTTCTGACAATCCTGATCCTCTGGTATCAGTTGGTCCAAAATTTGCGGAAATTTGTGGAAGTAAAGATAATGCACATATTATGCTGTCTGGATCAAAAGCATTTAGCCTTTCTGTTGGTGGTGTAAAAAATTATTTCGAGTCTGTCCAAATTGAACCGCGATAGCGAGCGAATCTAAAAATGGCAATTTCTTGCCAAAACACCTGCTTGTCATTGTAACACCGCTGTTTTATCATTAAAAACCAAGCAAATGCCTGTGACAGATGTTTTTGATAAAAAAGCGAGCGCATTTCTCGCAGCTTGTGGAAGCGTAAGCAAAGATCCCGCTTATAAGGGGCTGCCGGGAGCTTCAATTCAGGATATAAAGGGGTAAACAAAGAAAAATTTATGGATAGTTTTAATCAAAAAGAGATTGACCGGAGAAGAACATTCGGAATTATCAGCCATCCTGATGCAGGCAAAACTACGCTGACGGAAAAGCTTCTCCTTTTTGGCGGAGCAATCCAGCAGGCCGGAGCTGTTAAGGCAAGGAAAGCTGCAAGACATACTATCAGCGACTGGATGTCGATTGAAAAGGAAAGGGGTATCTCAGTTACAACTTCTGTGATGAAGTTTAACTACAGGGATTTTGAGATTAATTTGTTAGACACACCGGGCCACCAGGACTTTTCAGAAGATACATACAGGGTGTTGACTGCCGTGGACAGCGCCCTGATGGTGATTGACAGCGCCAAAGGAGTGGAACCTCAGACCGAAAAGCTCATGGAGGTCTGCAGGATGCGCAACACCCCGATCGTTACATTCATAAACAAGCTTGACCGTGAAGGTATGTCGCCCATTAATATCCTTGATGATATCGAGGATAAACTGCAGATCGAATGTACACCGCTTTCCTGGCCTATTGGTATGGGCAAGCGCTTTAAAGGTGTATATAATATCTTTCACAAACAGCTTCATATTTTTGAACCAGGCAGGGAAACCCTTGGGCAGGAAGAGATCGTTATTAATGATCTGTCTGATCCTGTTCTGGATGAACTTTTAAGGGAACAGGCCGATGAATTGCGGGGAGACATTGCTTTGCTTGAAGGCGCCGTCGATCCGTTTGAGCGCCAGCATTTTTTAAAAGGGAGCCAGACGCCGGTCTTTTTCGGAAGCGCCATTAATAATTTCGGTGTTAAAGAGATGCTGGATGCATTTGTAGAACTGGCTCCCCATCCAGGTGTGCGACCGGCTGTTTCCCGTGATGTTTCGCCATACGAAAAGGATTTTTCAGGCTTTGCTTTTAAAATACAGGCAAATATGAACCCTGCTCACAGAGACAGGATTGCGTTTGTCAGGATCTGTTCAGGAAAATTTAAAAGAGGAATGAGAGTTATCCACCACAGAATCGGAAAAGAGGTAACTTTTGCCAATGCGACAATCTTCATGGCACAGGACAGGGAAAATGTGGAGGAGGCGTTTCCAGGAGATATTATTGGTATCCATAACCACGGAACCATAAAGATCGGCGATACATTTACCGAAAAAGAACCTTTGAAATTCAGCGGGATTCCCAATTTTGCACCTGAGCATTTCAGGCGTGTGAGACTGAGAAACCCGTTAAAGGCAAAGCACCTTCAGAAAGGATTGATCCAGCTCGCAGAGGAGGGGGCTATCCAGGTTTTCAAACCTGCTCTGGGCAGAAACTATATTCTGGGAGCGGTCGGTGTCCTCCAGTTTGAGGTGGCCATGGCCAGGCTAAAGTCAGAATATGGCGCGGATGCCATATATGAACCTGTGAATTTTAATGTGGCACGCTGGGTCGTATGTGATGATCACAAAAAAATGGCTGAATTTGAGAAAAAGAATATAGCCAACATCGCAAGAGATGCTGAAGGGTGCCTCTCATTTCTGACAACCAGTGAATGGCAGCTAAATTACTGTATGGAAGAGTGGCCGGAGATAAAGTTTTTTAAGACACGGGAGGTTAGCTGATGCAGGTGACTAAGGGGATTGATTTATGGCTATGATCGGCATGCGGGACGTGTGCTGGGGATTTGGGGATCCCCCCCTGCTTGAAAAGGTAACGTTTCAGATTGAAAAAGGAGAGCGTGTCTGCCTGGTGGGTCGCAACGGCGTGGGCAAGTCCACCCTGCTGAAGCTTCTGGCAGGCGAAATCCTTCCTGACAGCGGTGATGTCTGGCGTCAGCAGGGAGCCACTGTGGCCGTACTGGAGCAGGATGTGTCCACGGAATTTGACGGCACAATCTTTGATGTGGTTGCCGAAGGCCTGGGGCCAAAAGGTAAGGCGCTGGCCGAGCACAACAGGATTTGTAAACAGCTTGAAACCGTAAACACCCCCGAACTTGTAAAAAGGCAAGATGAACTGCAAAACAGGTTGAACTCCGGTGGCGGATGGGAACTTTTGAGGCAGGCTGAAAGCATTTTGTCCAGAACCCGGCTCGACCCTGAAAAGAAATTCGCCGATCTTTCAGCGGGCATGAAAAGACGCGCGCTTTTTGCCCGTGCCCTGGCCGGGCAGCCGGACGTTCTTCTGCTGGACGAGCCAACCAACCATTTTGACATCGACTCCATTATATGGATGGAGGAATTTATTCTGCGTAATGTAACAACCCTGCTTTTTATCGTCCACGATCGTGCTTTTTTGAAAAAGATTGCCAACCGGATCATGGAGCTGGATCGGGGCAGTCTTGTTTCCTATAACAGCGATTATGAAACCTACTTGGAACGAAGAGAGGCTGCTCTTGAAGCCGAAGAGAGCCAAAACAGGGTATTTGACAAAAAACTCTCCAAAGAGGAAACCTGGATCAGACAAGGTGTCAAGGCCCGCCGAACCAGGAATGAAGGGCGTGTCAGAGCCCTGAAAAAGATGCGCACAGCTTTTCAGGCACGCCGCAAGCAAAGCGGTAATGTCAGAATGTTGGTTCAGGAGGCGGAAAGGACCGGAAAGCTCGTTATTGAAGCAAAGAATATCAGTTTCTTGCATGGCGCAACCCCTATCATCCAAGATTTTACCACTGTAATCATGCGCGGGGACAAAGTGGGTATTATCGGTCCTAACGGCGTGGGCAAGACAACTCTGCTGAGAATCCTTTTAAAAGAAATTTCTCCGCATGACGGGTCTGTTCGCCACGGCGTACATCTTCAGGCAGCCTATTTCGACCAGCTCAGAGCGCAGCTGGATATGAACAAAACAGTTCAGGAAAATATCGGCGAAGGGAACGATTTTATCATTTTTAACGGCCAAAAGCGCCATGTGATAAGCTATCTTAAGGATTTTCTCTTTTTACCGGAGAGATGCCGCACGCCGGTGCATGTTCTTTCCGGTGGAGAAAAAAACAGGCTGCTTCTGGCAAAGCTTTTTACAAGGCCGGCCAATGTTCTTGTAATGGATGAGCCCACCAACGACCTTGACATGGAAACACTGGAGCTTTTAGAGACACTTCTTTTCGAGTACCAGGGGACCCTTTTACTTGTAAGCCATGACCGGGCTTTTTTGAACAATGTGGTTACAAGCACCCTGGTCTTTGAGGGCCAGGGGCAGGTTATCGAATATGCCGGTGGTTACGATGACTGGCTGATTCAAAGACCGCAGCCCGTACAGGAGCATTTGCCTGCAACAAAACCATGCAACAAACCCAGGTCTGAAACCAGGCATCTGAAGCCGCGCAAGCTGGGGTTCATGGAAAAACGGGAACTTAAAGATCTGCCCCTTAAAATCGACGCCCTTGAAGCTGAGCAAAAAGAGCTATACACGGCCATGTCCGATCCCATGTTTTACAAAAAGGGAAAAGAGGAGGCTGCAAGGATTCAAACACATTTCGCTGAACTGAAAGATGAAATCGAAGCAGCCTATCTTCGCTGGGAAGCGCTTGAACGTATCGAAAAAGATTAATTGCCTTTTGCGGGTCCAAAAGAATTTTCGAAAAGCTCGTAAATTGCTTTGCGGCCTTCGTCACTGAGATTTCGGGTTCCTGTTCCGACAAATGTTTTGTCGATGATAACGGGCGTTTCAGCAACCCATTTGTTATCTTTCCATGAGAACCATGCTTTGCGTTCCTGGTCATATACGTTGATTGGACGGTTAAAGAGCTTTGCAAGCTCAACGCCCCAACCGGTTCCTCCTTTGAAGGTGTCATCCGGCTGTATCCATCCGACCGCTATTACGTAGTAGCCATTGTTGACCATGTGAAAAATAGTCTGTATGACCTTCCGTATTTTTTCAGCCTTTGAATAATTCCGTCCCATGCGGGCAGAGACTATTTCCATGCTGACATCCCCCTTGTCAAGTTCTTCCGGACTCAGCACCCGGACACCCCTGGTACGTTCGATATTGTGTCCCTTGAACGAAAAGTTAACCTCTTGAATCCCCCAGGATTCCGCAAGCTTTCCGAACTCGGCCTCGGCTCCCTTATGTCCGCCACTGTAAAGAGTAACATTAGAATAGTCAGTCATTATTTTTATCTCCTTTTGTTTTTTTACCTTGTTTGCACCTCCGTGTCTCGAAGGAGTACTCTAAAAGATAAGTTGTTTTTTTCCGATTACAACCTTTTTTACGATTTTATCTCTATTCAAATAACATATCCTCAGCATGAACCGCAATAGCGAACGCATTTCCGATCCCCAAGCCTTCTTATTAATTGTTTACCATAATTGATATTGTGTGGTATATCAGCACTGATGAAAAAGAAACTCCCGGAAGGGAACAAATCTACCGCCAAACCAAAGCCCGGATCGTTGCGTTCTGATCGGGAAAGCCGTTCATTTTACAGGCGGTCCCCATGGAAAAAGGGGAAGAAAAACAGCCGGAGCGAGGATGCGCCGGCAGCATCAGTTGATTCTGCAAAGGATGACAAATGGGACATTTCACAGTTTAAGGTTCCATTGTTAGAAGGCAGGGTCCGATTTCACGATTTTGATCTTCCCAACCCTTTGCTTCATGCCATATTCGACCTGGGTTTCGAGTATTGTACACCTATACAGGCTGAAATTCTCCCCAGCACCCTGTCCGGCAAGGATGCCAGCGGCAGGGCTCAAACCGGTACGGGAAAGACCGCTGCATTTCTGGTTACCGTAATCGACCGGATGCTGAAAAATCCCCTCCAGATAAAACAAAAACCAGGCACACCCCGAATATTGATCCTTGCCCCTACCCGGGAGCTGGTGCTCCAGATCTCTGAAGAAGCTCGCCAGCTTTCCAAGTACTGTGGGCTGAAAATAGTATCCGTGTTTGGTGGTATGGATTATGTAAAGCAAAGAAATGAACTGCACACCGGTCCGATAGATATCATTGTGGCAACGCCCGGCAGACTGCTCGATTTTAAGAGCAAGCACGATATTACCCTTAACAAGACTGAGGTGGTAATCATAGACGAGGCTGACAGGATGCTCGATATGGGTTTTGTCCCGGACGTCCGAAAGATCATCAACAGCACACCGAGAAAAGACAAGCGCCAGACAATGCTTTTCAGCGCAACGCTTACAGGGGAGATCACCCGTCTTGCCTCTCAATGGACCAGCAATTCCGTAACCATAGAGATCGAACCGGAACAGGTTGCTGTGGAAACTGTAGAACAGATCGTTTACATCGTGACATCCAGCGAAAAATTTGCACTCCTTTTTAACATCATCGACAAACAGAATATTGAACGGGTTCTGGTTTTCTGCAACAGGCGCGACGAGGTGATACGTCTATCGGAGATGCTGACCCTCTACGGAGTAAACTGCTCCGAGCTTTCCGGTGATGTTCCACAGAAAAAGCGGATTCAACGCCTTGATGAATTCAAAGCCGGAAAGATCCGGGTACTGGTCGCAACGGATGTAGCCGGACGCGGCATTCACATCGAAGGCATGGATTATGTTATCAATTTCACGCTGCCGCATGATGCTGAAGATTACGTGCACCGGATCGGGCGAACCGGCCGGGCCGGCACTGCCGGCACTTCGATCAGCTTCGCTGATGAGGATGATTCCTTCTACATCCCCGCCATCGAGAAGTTCATTGGCCGCAAGCTGGATTGCATCGAGCCGGAGGAAGAATGGCTCATAATGCCTAAACCGGTCTTTTCAAAGAAAAAGCGAGTGATTAGCCCCATAAAGAAAATCTTCTCGTCCTTCAAGGGTAAAAAACCATACCGCCAACCAGCAAAAAAAAGACCCTTTCACAGCTCAAGCTAGCCTTTACCATACAATATAATGAATACCACCCCCGCAAACATAAATAACGTCCCAAGCATCCTTGCGCCTATATCGGTTTCTTTAAATAAAACCCAGCCATAACCTACACTAAAAAGAATGCTCATACGCTTTACAGCAATCATATAAACCGCCTCAACCATACTGATTGAAAGGGAGTGGAATAATACATGCAGAAAGAGCATCAAACCAACAGCCAATCCTTTTGCTGGTATTTTTAGTATGTCTCTCCACTTAATTTTTTTAAGAAAAGGAAATAAGATCAAAATAGCTACATCAAAAGTTGCCAGGAAAAAAAACCCGAAAAAAAGCGGAGAAGAATGCTGGATTGCCTTTTTCCCCAAAACAGCTAAAAAAGAATATATAAATGCAACAAGCAGCATCAGAATAGAACCCGGCTCCCTTAGAATAACTTTAAATGGAGCAAAATAGCCATATTTTACCTGTGTGACATTTAATAAATAACTGCCGGCCACAACAAAACCTATACCTATAATTCCCCAAATGTTAGGCACTTCTCCAAGAACAAGAAAACCCGTTAATATCATAAAAACCGGTGTAAACGACAAAAACGGAATTGAAACAGAAAGAGGAGAAATCTTTATAGCCTTCATGTAGAGATAAAAAGCAAAGACATCCAAAGGGATTAAAACGCTTGCAAGCCACCAGAACACACTGTCTAATTGTGGAATGGGAATAAAGAAAATACATATAATCAAAAACGGAAGGCTATAAATAGAAGAGGCAACCGCCATATCATAAGGCGAAAACCTGCCAAAAAACTTCTTTGTCAAAGCGTCGCCGGTGGCCACACAAAATGCTGTAGCAATGGCAAGAATAAACCAAAACAAGTGCTCTACCTCTCAAAATATGACCGGATTGCTCCCCGTAAGCCACGTCCTTTAGGGCGGGGTCAAGGAGAGCTTCACTTGTGGCAAAAAACTAAGATTTTAAGTTGTATTGTTTGCCATAAACCGCAAGAACGATTGTGTCTATTATTACTATGTTATGCATCACATCCTCTTTGCTGATGTGCGGGATTCTTACTCCACGGGATATCAATGTCTCCATGTTGTTTTTGTTCAGCAGTTCCTCAAACCCCGATGCTTTTTGAAGGTTTTGAAAATATAATTCCTTTTTGTCTAAAAGGGACTGCAATATATTTTTGTCATCTTTAATTCCGTCAAAAAAGTCCAGTATGAAATCCAGACACTTGAAAAAATAATTGTCTTCAACTTTTAGTTTTTTTAAAAAAGAGCGCAGAAACATAATTTTATTTTCAGTAAATTCAACCCTGGCGTTTCTCAACCTTACCTTAACAGCGGTTCTACACTTATCGGAGACAAATTCGTCTATTGCTTTAATAAGCCTTTTATTCAGTTTCCTTGAAATATTAAGACGGGAAAGGAATTGCATTGCAGACGATTTTGGGAGAAAAAGCTTTAATGAGTCTTCGCTCCCAGGGAAACGTATTGTTGTTAATAGTTTTTTATCTAAAATATAACTCAATACTTTTTCTTCATCTTTCTTTTTAAAATCTTCGCTTTCAAGAAATTCTTCAAGTTTAATTTGCATTGACTCGTCAGGGAAAAATAACAGCTCAATCAGGGAATCCCTTTCGCAGTTGTGTTCGTCATTGATAATTTCTTCAAGTTCATTTATGGAAGGGCTTAAAAAAGTGGAATCAATATAGTACATAATGTCATCACTTAAGACAAAACCATACGTAAAAATCTGCTCGATCTTCTCGATAAGCAACAAATATTTTCTATCATCAGGTTTAACTTTTTGCATTCTGTATACTTTTTTAATCCACAGATTACGCAGATTTTTCTCTTAAATATACAAATTAATTTATAATATCAATTTGATAGTGTCAAAAATTTTATAAAAAAAGGATTTTGTTGACAAGTACCTATTGGTCTGAGCAAATCCGCTGGATGCCGGATCAAGTCCGGCATGACAAAGTCAGGGTATTATTTTGCAGGGTTAATAATAGTGATAACCCATCGAAAAGATAACAAATTAAATTGACTTGGATATTCACATAATATATATTACCAAAGATTAATTTCGGTCTGTTTTTGAACCTCAAAAAGGAGGATCAGGTGACCAATCATTGGAGCACAAACAAATAAAGTCCCATTTCTTCAGCTATATGAAGGATGGGGCTTTTTGCTTCACAGGCCTGGACCTGAACCGCAATAGGCGTTTTTGGGGGTCGGGCCATAGGAACATGTTGATATTGTAAACAAATCATTTAAATGTAGCGTCATGTAAGGTCTTAAAAGGGTATTTTGGGGGCTAAAAAGAGCCGTTTAAAAGGGCACATCAATGAGATATAAAAAAACTTTATTATTTTTTTCGCTGTTTTTTATCTGTTTCTTAATCCCGTCGCAAGTATGGTCTCAAAAGCAGGGGAAGTCCTTATCTTCAACGGAATCCAAAAAATTGACCCTGGGACATGCCGCAATGTGCGAAGATATAAACGATCAACGCCCGCGTGATGAGGCAATTGTTTTTTCTATCAGGCTTGGAAGCATATATTGTTTCACTGACTTTGAATCTGTTCCTGAAGAGTCGGTCGTTTACCACAAATGGTTTAGCGGAGATAAGTTCCGCGCAGAAATAAAGCTCAATATTAAACCTCCAAGGTGGTCAACATTTAGCAAAATTCGACCTTTAAAAAACGATAAAGGTCCATGGCGTGTGGAAATTACCGATCAGCAAGGAATTATTTTTCAGACGTTGAGATTTAGCGTCACGGATTGATGCATTATGAATGATCTAATTATTTTTCTTTCTAACATTCGATGGCAGGATGTGTTGGACATTGCACTGGCCGGCTATCTTCTTTTTCGCTTTTATGTTCTTTTTACAGGAACTTATGTGTTTCGCGTGATTACCGGTCTGGCTATACTTTGGGTTTTTCAGCGGATAACTGTTTTTATGGGGTTAATCGTAAGCAGCTGGGCTATTCAAGGTATAATGGCTGTTTCCGCAATTATTGTTATTGTTGTGTTTAAAAACGAAATCCGCTCAGTTCTTCAAGCGAAAAATCTGAAATCGATCCTGTGGGAATTTCCTGTCAAAGCCGAAAATACTCCTATAGAGATGATCGTAGAAAGTGTTTATGATCTGGCCCATACCCGTACCGGCGCTTTGATTGTTTTCCCTGGGAAAGAAGATTTAGAAGAGATAGTTCAAAGTGGAATCCCCTGGGGAGGGTTGGTGTCAAAGGAGATGATCAAGAGTATTTTCTGGCCTGATAACCCTGTGCATGATGGGGCGGCCATAATTGAGGGAGATAGAGTAAAAGAGGTTGGGGGCATTTTGCCTTTATCACGGCGAGACGATCTGCCTTCCTATTACGGAACCCGTCACAGGGCTGCCGCCGGTTTGGCCGAAAATACAGATGCTTTGGTAATCGTGGTGTCCGAGGAAAGAGGAGAGGTGACCATAGCCAAGGGTTCCGTCGTGAGTCGCGTAAAGGAAAAAAAGAAACTTGCAGATATATTGCAGGAACATGTGGGCGTTTCAAAGAAACAGTCGAATCATTTGAGAAAACGGAATTTGGAGCTTAGTATAGCAGGTTTGGTTTCAATCATATTTATAGCCGGTGTATGGTTTAACTTTACCAGCGGTATGGATACCCTGATTACACTTGAAGTTCCTGTGGAATATACGAATCGTAATCCTAAAATGGAAATATTTAATACGTCTGTAAATACCGTCAGCCTTAGTTTGTACGGGTCCGGCGCCCCCATGAGGTCTATTAGGCCGGAACAGGTAGGGGTGAGACTGGACCTGGGCAAAGCAATTGCCGGTCCCAATACATTTACGATCACACAGGGAGATATTACTTTGCCCCCGGGTGTTTCTTTAAAAAATGTTCAACCGTCAATTATTGAAGTAGTCCTTGATATTCCTGTAAAAAAGGTGCTGCCGGTGCAAGTTGACTGGACCGGGCGTTTATCTGAACATCTAATTCTTAAGGCGGTAGAGCTGGATCCGAAAGACTTTGAGGTTGTTGGAGGAAAAGGTGTTCTGGAAAATATCTCAACGATCTATACGGAAAAGGTTTCTCTAAATAAAATCGAAAAATCAGGATCTGTTGTAGTAAAACCCGTTTTCAATCCGGCCTTTTTGAAAACTTCTTCGGGCTTAGACGCCGGAATTAAAATAACATATGAAGTAGAAAAAAGGAGCAACAGTACCAAACATTAAAGAGGGATTTGCGGGACGGGTTATGGGTATCGCCTCCCTGATGGCCGGGGCGTTTTGCGGCCGGAGTGGGAAGAACAACAGTTCCGCTGGAGGGCCGCTGGTAGAAACGTATCATGGGTATAACCACCGACATCATCATCCTCGTCGTGGCTGCTTTTTTCAGCGGCCTATTGCTGCAGAGACTGGGGCAGCCATTGATTCTGGGCTACATCCTGGCCGGAGTGCTCATGGGCCCCCACACGGGCGGTCTCACGGTTTCGAGCATCCACGAAATTGAGCAACTTGCAGAGATCGGGGTTGCCCTTCTGCTTTTTGCTCTTGGGCTTGAGTTCTCTCTCAAGAATCTCAAGCCGGTGCAGAAAGTGGCCTTGATCGGCACACCCATTCAAATCATCCTCACCATCGGGCTTGGATTCGGCATCGGACACCTTATGGGATGGGACTGGAAACAGTCTATCTGGGTCGGAGCCATCATCTCCCTTTCGAGTACCATGGTGATCCTTAAGACGCTGATGAGTCAAGGGTGGATCGGCACTCTATCGAGTAAAGTGATGATCGGGATGCTGATCGTTCAGGATCTGGCCGTAGTTCCGTTGATGATCATCCTGCCGCAGATGAGCAACCCCTCTCTCGGTTTACCTGCCCTCGGGTATGCGACATTAAAGGCAGCAGTTTTTATTACCGGGATGATCCTGCTTGGAACCAGGCTGTTGCCACGCTTCATGACGCACATCGCCAAGGTGGGTTCACGAGAGCTGTTCCTGCTCGCCATCACGGCCATCGGGCTCGGAGTCGGATATGTCACATATCTGGCCGGCCTTTCGTTTGCCTTCGGAGCTTTCGTTGCGGGGATGGTTTTGAGCGAATCGGACTACGGCCACCAAGCGTTGAGCGACATCATTCCTGTCCGGGATCTCTTCGGGCTTCTGTTTTTCGCGTCGGTCGGGATGCTTTTTGATCCGGTTTTTCTGCTGGACCATCTTGGGCAGGTACTCACTCTTGTTTTGGTGGTGAGCATCGGCAAAGGATGCATTTTTGCTTTGGTATCATTCGTGTTCAAATATAGGAATGTCATCCCGCTGGCTGTAGGGCTTGGGCTGTTCCAGATCGGCGAGTTTTCGTTCGTGCTTGCGCAAGTGGGCGTCTCAACCGGTTCGATTGGTAGCGACATCTATTCTTTTGTTCTGACAACCGCTGTGTTGACTATGATGCTAACACCGATTGTTTCAGGCCAGACCGCACGGCTGTATGCTTTAAGGAAGCGCTGGTTCAAGCATGAGCCGCTCGACTCAAGAAACCTGCCGGAAGATGGGCTGCGGAACCATGTTGTAATCGCAGGCGGTGGGCGAATAGGATTTCAGGTAGCTCAGGTTCTGATGCGTTTAGGACTGCAATTCGTGATCATTGAGCTTGATCAGCGTCGGATTGAACAAGCCAAATTTGCAGGAATGCCGATCGTGTATGGCGACGCGAGCCATGAGATTGTACTTGAAGCCGCCGAGATCGCTTCAGCGTGTCTGCTTCTCATCACGACACCGGGAATCGTTGTGTCACGAGCCATAGCGGTTCATGCGAAAAAGCTCAATAGTCAGGTCGACATCGTGGCAAGGGCATCCAGCTCAGAGTTTCTTGGGATTTTCAAGGAACTGAACATTACCGAGGTGGTGTTGCCGGAATTCGAGGCCGGACTTGAGATGACTCGAAAGGCACTTGTTTATCTGCGTATTCCCGCGCCGGAGATCCAGCAACACACGGAGTCTCTTCGGCAGGAGATGTTTGGTCCCCTGCTTAGTGTGAGCGGTGACTACAAGACTCTTACCCAACTCAGAACCGCTGAGCAGCAATTCGATCTTCAGTGGGTATTGGTCGAGTCAGGAAGTCCACTCATCGACAAATCAATCGGTGAAGCCGAGATACGAAAGACGACCGGTGCATCTGTTGTCGGAGTTATTCGCGGTGACAAGCTTGAGCACAACCCTGATAATTGCTTCCGGTTCCAGTTAAACGACCTGATCGCAATCATCGGGGCAGACAAAGCGCGAGCGAACTTTCGAAGGATGTCCCGATCTGATTAAGATTATAGTGAGCCTGTCCCTGCATGAACCAGGTTTAATCCCCACAACTCAAATTGAACAGTGATAACCCATCGAAAAGATAACAAATTAAACCGCAATAGCGAGCGAATACAAAACGGTCGCTGCGAAGCACTGCCGTCAGGCAGAACCTCCCCGCTGCCTGGTGGGAAAGCTTCAAAATATGAACTAAAAAAGATTTAGCTGTTCCATTCTCTACGATACAAACTTATAAGCTGATGTCCCATAAAGGCTTCCCAAAAAACCGCGCGGCTGATTTGTTGGTTGGGCGTAGCCATTTATAAATAAATTTCACTTAACCTTTAGCAAAGCAACTATAGCAAAAATGTTGACACTGTAGCAAAGAATGATACAATACAAAAAATGATTAGAAGCTTTAAACACAGGGGACTCGCTGAACTGTTTGAGCGAGGCCGTTCCCGTCGGGTAAGACATGATTTACAATCACGTTCCCTGCGACGTTTGGAAGCTTTGGATCAAGCAGAGTCATTGACAGATTTAAACGTATCTGGATTCAATTTCCACAGTCTGCATGGAATACCTAAACGTTACAGTATCCATGTTAATGGCCCATGGTGTATCACTTTTGAGTGGGAAGAGGGTGAGGCGCTAAGGGTCGATCTTGAACAATATCACTGAGGTGAAGTCATGGGAGAGTATTTTGTTAAGCGTCCTTTAAAACGTCCACCGGTTCATCCCGGTGAGATTTTGCGTGAAGATGTGCTTCCAACCCTTGGTCTGTCAGTAAGCGAAGCTGCAAGACGTCTCGGTATTTCTCGACAGCAGTTACACCGCGTTTTAGCCTGTACTCATCCAATTACAACGGATATGGCGCTTAGGATCGGCAAGTTTGCCGGCAATGGGCCAGGCCTCTGGCTGCGCATGCAGCAAGCATATGATTTGTGGTATGCTGAGTATAGGATGAAGGACGAGCTATCTAAGATTGAAACAGTTGCATCAGCTGGATCTATCGCCCAACAAGCGCTTTAACGCAGACCGGGAAAGCGATGCCATGAGCATGTTGCGCAGGGTTGCTTGCCTAACCGTCCAAAACAGGCAGCGGTTGCTGAAAAAAGGCAACTTACGGAAACAACGATTAAACACGCAAGAAAATTGGATTTGTGGTAAAAGAAAAGCAGGACCTCAAACAGGAGGATCAGGTGACCAAGAATTACAAAAAAAATAAAGCCCCGTTTCTTCAGACACATGAAGGATGGGGCATTTTGCTTTACCGGCTTGGAACTGAAACAACAACGTTCTTATAAACTGAGGAGTATCCCATAAATACTCAAAACAATTTTCAAACGGAGGTATGGGTGGAAAAACTGAAAGGGTATCAGAAGAAATATTTGAAAGGTCTTGCCCACAGCATGAAACCACTGGTTTTTGTCGGGCAGAAGGGAATTTCGCCTGCTCTAACAGAAGCTGTTGATGAGTCATTAAAAAAGCATGAGCTTATTAAGGTAAAATTTATTGATTTCAAGGAAAAAAGCCAGAAGGAAGAAATAGCCGGCGTCATTGAAAAAGAAACCGCTTCCGAGTTGGTGAAAATGATTGGTCATATTGCAATATTTTATCGTCAGCAAAAAAACCCTAAAAAAAGAAAGATCGATATTCCAAAGGAGTAACCGGCACACAATGTAATGCTGGTGTCTGTACAGAACGTTCTAATCCCAACACATTGACGATACAAACTTATAAACTGAGGAGCGTTTCATAAATAGCATATTACATCCCTCTTAAAACTGTATTAAATACAGCAATGCGATATTATAAAGAAAATATATAACGTTAATATACAGATTTTTTTCTGCTTAATACAATACGTTGGAAAAAAAGGTAGAGGAATAATGATGAAAGGCAGTGGATGAGTTTGCTAATGTACTTATTCAACCCATAGATCAAATCACTATGGATAAAAATGACTGTAAAAAACAATAAAACTAGAATTTTGTTATCAGACAATGGTAAATTACGAAAATTTTGTTTTATAATTCCACTTGAGGATGGTTCGTTTTCATTTGGTTCATCATTGCCAAAGCCACAAAAGATGAAGCTTGGCAAAGTAAAAATACCAGAAGGTGAACAACACGGGGAGACTAGAGTAAAATTTAATGATGCTGTTAATATTGACCCTGTTGTGTCACATTTTACATATCACCCACATAGGAACACTGATCCAGCAATAGTACATTTACGGTCCGATGCTGGAGATCGTATATTTGAATATTCAGTAGATAAATTGGAAGATATCGAAGAATTTAAGAGAATTCTAACTATCATCCCTCATGATCCGAATAATTTTTCTATATTTCAAAAAAAAGTTACTCCAAATGATATCGTTATTCCAATTGATATTTTTAAAGAAAAACCGTTTTGTGTTGAAGTTTTTCTTTGTCGTAAATTTTATGATTATAAAAAATTAGTAATAAAAGATGCTTCTTTAATTGCTCTAGGTATCTGCGAGAATAAAGATTATTTACTTGTTATTGAACTTTACCATAAAAAGGAATTTACACAATGGTCAAAGTTCACTGTATTCATTCCTTTTGTTGAGGGAATCTTATGATCAAGGGGATGAAAAGATAACGAATTTTGTTCCAACCTGTCGCTTGAGTGGAGCGCGAGAAAAATGCGGCTGTGCGTTTGGTTCATGTGTTTTACGTCATTCATCACGGAGCTCACTCAGCTTTTCGTTAGGCATAAACAATTATGGCTATTCGAAATTTAGAGCAATACATAGAAATTCACAGAGAGCTATATAAGCATCTTCACTTTGAAGGAGAAGGTGTGGAAGTCATATTGAAGGGACATTTGCTTATAGAAAGTGTACTGCAGAGGATTCTTGAGAAGTCGTCTCAAAACAAAAAAAAGATAAAGGCCGCGAACCTAAGTTTTTTTAAATCAGCGTGTATTGTCCAAGCGCTCCATGAAAGAGAATGTGCTCCCTGGGTTTGGAAGGCTGTTTTTGATCTCAATACAATTAGGAATAAGCTCGCGCATAACTTGGAGCATCCGGAGCTGGAATCTATAATCGAGGATTTCAAAGAATACATACGTACTCATGGAGATGGCACCATGGAGGTTGGTGATGAATTCGGATTCAGTGATCTTCCCATGGCAATAGTCAACGTTCATAGAAATTTATGGAGATTGCTTGATGGACACCAAGCCTAACATCTATATGGCCTTCGGTTGTCAAGGAAAAAACCACACCTATAGATCGGAAAGCTAAAAGTAATGAATAACTCTTCTGTCTTCGAATCAAGCCAGTGCACCCAACGCCATACGCTGACGCACTTTTATAAATAATTACGAATTAATATGCTCTATATGCATTATCGTTTAATTTGGTTTTTGCGTGGGTGACTGGCAGCGTTAGAGGGTTTATTGTCATATTTAATATGCTATGAATGAAGTAGCTGATAAAATAAATGATTACATAAAATCTGGTGAGGAATTCACGGTCGAATTGGATTGGGGTCTCCTCAAAGGCGAAACTGCTAAAAAGTGTCAATACTGGGCAAGTCGCCTTCTTATCTATCTACGTAAATCTTTTCCATCTTCATCGTGGCCCTTTGAGATCGCTAAAAGGTTATTTGAGAATTCTAGGAGAACTGGCGGAATATTTGTTCAGGACATCGGTATGCTCATTGGGCATCTTTGTGCGATTAGAGACGCTATTGAAGCAGGAGAATTAAAGCACTTTGAAGATGAAGTTGCAGCAGGTGATCTACAGGGTTTCTTGGAATACTCAAAAGTTTTTTTCACAGAAGGCAAGAAGGTAGAAT
Organism: Candidatus Desulfaltia sp.; assembly: GCA_030656555.1. Lineage (GTDB taxonomy): Bacteria > Desulfobacterota > Desulfobacteria > Desulfobacterales > ETH-SRB1 > Desulfaltia. The sequence continues at coordinate 111,204 of JAUSPN010000106.1, forward strand.
CAGCCGTAATTGTTTCGGCTGTATTCGAGGATGTCATTCGTCGTATTGCCGATTCTCACGAACTAGATAGATCGCTGAAATTGGATACGATAATTAGTGCTCTTGTAAGAAAAGGCGTAATTACAAAACTCGAAAGTAAAAAATTGAGGGTTTATGCTGATATTCGGAATTCTGCTCTTCATGCTTCATGGGACGAATTCGGATTATCTGATATTGATGATATGATCCGTGGCACTGCAGAGTTAGTTGCTAAATGCATGTCATCTATGGTCCTCTAACCATCTGTTTGGGGCAAAAACGTACTCAACCATTAAACTTGATTCTGGTTTTCTTGGGGGTAGGGCTATAGGAACATATTGATATTGTGAACAAATCATTTAAATGTTCCGTCATATAAGGCCTTAAAAGGGTATTTTTGTAAAGAATTTTTGCTAAAATTTGCGAGAGATCGACGCCGATGGTTACAATTGAACCGCAAAAGCGAGCGCATTCCCCGTTGCTTGTCGGAGCAAAGCGGAGATCCCGTTCCAGCGGGGCGGCGGGGAGCTTCAATGCACACGTTCCTTGATTATTTCTTTATCGTATTTCATGGTAGCCTGGTTATATTTAATTTAACAGGTTGGGCGTGGAGAAGGACACGACGCATACATTTGATAGCTATCGGCCTAACTATCTTGTCTTGGTTCGGCTTAGGGATATTTTACGGTTGGGGTTACTGCCCTTGTACGGACTGGCATTGGGAGGTCAAGCGTGAACTCGGAGAAACTAACTTGCCGAATTCATACGTCAAGTACTATGTAGATAAACTAACAGGATTTACATGGGACCCCTTGGTAGTGGATGCGGTAGTCTTGATTCTGGGTATCTTGGCATTTACTCTGTCATGTTGGCTCAACCTGCGGGATTATAATTCTCATCGACATACGCGGCAGCGTGATTCATCGTGGAAGTGACATCGCAAGATTTCGTATAATCAATCGCTGAACCTGGCCGGAAAAATGATGCGGTTTTACGTGAGGTCCGTGCTGACTCTAAAGGCAGGTGGCTGGCTGGGGTAAATCAGGAGGGCTTAGAATTATGACGATAAATCCGAATCTTATTTCTCCTTGTGGTCTTTATTGCGGAGTCTGTGCCGTTTATATCGCACACCGTGACAATAATCACAAATTCAAGGAACGCTTAGTAAATGTTTACAAGGGAGAAGTGCCCGGCAAAGGTAAGCTTAATAATAGTGAAAATCTTTCGATAGAAAATATTCAATGCCGTGGCTGTCTATCTGATGAACGGTTTGTACATTGCGAACACTGTGAGATCAGGGACTGCGCAAGAGAGAAAGGTTACACCGGATGTCATCAATGTGATGAATTCCCTTGTCAGTATGTTGAAAATTTTCCCATGACTGTTGGCAAAAAGGTTATTTTAAGGGCAATTCCGTATTGGCGAGAGGTTGGTACTGAAAAATGGATTCAAGATGAAGAAGCCCGCTATATTTGTCCAGAATGCGGCAATAAAGTTTTCCGGGGCGTTGTAAAATGTAATCAATGTAAAGTGAAGCTGGATCTGGACTAGTGTTTTCTCGTCAAGACAATTGAAAATCAATCATTTTTTATTGAATCTCCCCGCCACACGCAGCGGGGAATGCGCTCGCTTTTGCGGTTCAAGTCAGTGGAAGTCACTTGGGGTCGGGCCACAGGAACATATTGATATTGTGGACAAATCATTTAAATATAGCGTCATATAATGCCTTAAAAGGGTATTTTTGTGATGGGGGATTATCAGGATGTGGACTCATTACGAATGACCAGGCATAACATGCGCTTGCAGTCGGACTCGGCCTTTGCCACTCAAAGGATGATGAAATTGTTTCTGTCAATACTAAGGGGGTAAGGGTTTTGCTGCGCAGAGGGGCAGGAAACCAGAGTTATTCGTAGCGAAGGGCTTCGATCGGGTCCATTTGCCCAGCCTGCCTGGCTGGAAAGTAGCCGAAGACAACACCTACCGCAGCAGAAAATACGAACGCGATTACGATAATTCCCGGATCAAAGATAAAGGGGACAGCGAGGACAATGGCGCCGACCGCGGCAGCCGAGATTCCAAGAACGATGCCAATCACCCCTCCGAAGGAAGACAACACTACGGCCTCAACCAAAAACTGCATCAGCACATCCCGTTCCAGGGCGCCAATGGCGAGTCTGATGCCGATCTCCCGCGTTCTTTCCGTAACCGACACCAGCATGATATTCATGATGCCGATTCCGCCGACAAGGAGGCTTACTGCTGCCACTGCCCCTAACAGTCCGGTAAGCACACGGGTTGTCCCTGTCATCGTGCTGACTAATTCTTGCATATCTCTGACATGGAAATCATCATCTTTGCCCGGCAAAATGTGACGACGTTGGCGCATCAGTTGCTCGATATCCTGCTCGACTTTCTTGGTTGAAACACCATCCTGCGCTGAAACCAAGATGCGGCTCACATCAGAATTCCCCGCGATTCGTCGTTGAAGCATGCGTAAAGGAATAAGCACGAAGTCATCCTGGTCTGTACCAAAGCTGGACTGCCCTTTGGAATTTAACACGCCGATCACATTGCAGGAAAGCTTACCCAGGCGAATGGTAGCTCCTATAGGATTTTGGCCGCCAAAGAGCTTGTCGCGTACAGTAGTACCAAGTATGCATACGGCTTTGCCTGCTCTAAGTTCGCTTTCCATGAATTGACGACCGCTTTCAATCAGCCAGTTGCTGACCTGTAAATAAGCGTTGGTGCTGCCGGTAACTGTGGTAGACCAGTTTTCATTTCCGTAAATAGATTGGATGGTCTTAGACGCAATCGGCGCTACAGCAGAAAGGCCAAAAATCTCCTGGGCAATGGCCTCGGCATCTTTCGCCTTAAACATGTCACCGGTTGAGTGTGTGCCGCCAGGACCGTGGCGATCCTGGCCCGGTCTAACCTGGAGCAGATTGGTGCCCAATTTGGTAATATCAGAGGCTACCTGTGCCGTGGCTCCTCTACCCAAAGTCACCATGGTGATCACAGCAGCTACCCCGATAACGATACCCAGAATTGTCAGAGATGAGCGCATTAGGTTGCGACGGATTTCCCGCAAGGATAGTAGAATTGTTTCACTGAACATTAATCAGTCCCCGGTTTTTCCTCTTCAGAATCGATGCTTCCGTCGAAGAAGCGAATGATTCGTTTTGCGTAGACCGCTATATCGGCATCATGAGTCACCATGGCGATTGTTATGCCGCGCTCACTGTTAAATGCGGCAAGCACCTTCATGATTTCACGACTGCGTGCGGAATCCAGGTTGCCGGTGGGCTCGTCGGCCAGCAGAACCTTGGGATTAGTAACAATGGCACGGGCGATTGCGACCCTTTGTTGCTGTCCACCGGAGAGTTCTCCTGGCGTGTGCGTTTCCCATCCTGTAAGCCCAACCGCTTCAAGGGCTTCAAGGGCACGTACCCTTCGCTCTCCTGCCGGCGTGCCGCGATAGATTAAGGGTAGTTCAACATTTTCCAAAGCTGAAGTGCGGTTTAGGAGGTTGAAGCCCTGAAACACAAACCCCAGATAATGCCGGCGTAACAGTGCACGCTCGTCGCGGGACAGCTTTCCAACGTCAATGCCTTCAAACAGGTGGACCCCGCTGCTGGGAGTATCTAAACAACCCAGAATATTCATGCAGGTAGATTTGCCTGATCCACTTGGCCCCATTACAGCCACGAACTCACCCTGACCAATACGCAAGTCTATTCCCTGTAAGGCATGCATGGCTGCGGGACCCTCACCGTATACCTTGGTTACGCCCTTCAGCTCGATAAGACAGTGCTTACCGGTTTGAGTGGAAGTGGTTGTCTTCATTGTTTCTTTCTCGTTGTATTGACAACGAGCTCCATCCCCGGCTCAATGTCGCCACTGACAATCTCGGTCATTTTGCCGTCAGTAACTCCCGTCATGACAGCAATAGCGATAAGTTGTCCATTGCGTAGTGTCCAGACGTGTTGTTTGTTATTGCCGGCATTATCTTTACGCTGTTCCTGCGATGATCTATGCCGACGCGGCAGGAGTTTACCGAGCAGGCCGCCATTTGATGCAGCTTCTTTTTCTTTGACCGGAGGGGCAAAACGCAATGCAGCATTTGGTAACAGGATTGCATTTTCGACTTTTTTTACGGTAATGTCTGCCGTTGCCGTCATTCCAGGCCGCAGGGACAGATCTGAGTTATCCACATTTAGTACGGTTTTGTACGTAACAACACCATTCACAGTCTGAGAACCATAACGGACCTGGGCGATCAGCGCTGGAAAAGTCCGATTTGGATGGGCATCGACAGCAAAAGTCGCCTCCTGTCCCTCTTTTACCTGACCCACATCGGCTTCGTCCACGTCCACGTGGAGTTCCATCTTGGTCAGATCCTCGGCCAAAGTGAACAGCACCGGGGCCTGCAACGAGGAGGCAACAGTTTGGCCTGGTTCCACGCTGCGCGTAAGGACAATACCGTTAATGGGCGAGTGGATCACTGCCTTAGACAGATCCGTCTCGTTAGATTCGAGAGTGGCCTGGGCTTCAGAGACCTGGGCTTTTGCGATCGTCTCGGCGGCCAGCGCTCTTTGCAGCGCCGCATGTGCCGCATCCATGTCGCGTTGGGATGGCACCTTGTTATCGCTCAATTTCCAGACCCGGTTTAACCGCTCCAGTTCATTGCGCGTTTCATTGACGGTGGCCTGTGTCTCCAGAACCTTAGCCCGGGCCGATTCCAAGGCCGCCTTCGACTTTAGAACCTGCGCATGAAGTTTTGAGATGTCCAGCCGCGCCAGGACCTGGCCGACCTTTACATGGTCATTGTAGTCGACTTCGACGGTTTGTACGGTTCCGGACACCTCGGTGCCCACATCCACCTGATTGGTTGGCTCCAGGTTGCCTGTAGCTGTCACGGTCACGGTCAGGTTTCCACGCTGAACTTTCTGAGTCTGGTACTGCATGGAATCGGATTTTTCTACCTTCTTCCAAACAACAGCGCTTGTTCCCACCACTATTGCCAGAAGAGCTATGATGAGCCACCTTTTCAGATGCTTTTTGTGATTTTGGGACTGGTCGATACCCAGAGTTTGGCTAATGTTTGATTCTGAATTTATGTTGGATTTCATGGCTTCTTTCCATGTTTAAATTTATTGATTGTCATTAATCACAAGGGATGTCCATCCTCCTCCGAGGGCCTTGTAAAGAGTTATCAGATTGGAGGTCACTTCACTCTCACTAACAGATAGCTGGTCTTGGAACGACAACAATGAACGCTGTGTATCCAGCACATCAGTGAAATCGATCAGTCCTGATAAATACAGGTTTTGCGCAAGATTAACGGCTTGCTGTGCAGCCTCTGTCGCATCGCTTAGCGACTGTCTGCGACTTTGCTCTTCAGCATAAGCAACAAGCGCGTTTTCGACTTCCTCCAGTGCTTTGAGGATTGCAGCCTCATATTGAATCAACGCCTGCTCCTGCAGATCAGATTGCATTTCGATGTTTTTGCGGATAGTTCCTGCATTAAAGACAGGCCAGGTAATGCTTGGTCCTATACTGTGGGTTCGACTGCCGGCTAAAAACAGATTGTCCATTGTCAAGGATTCAAGACCAATGGATCCGAGGAGTGCAAACTTTGGATACAAATCCGCAGTGGCAACACCTACCTTTGCCGTTTGCGCGGCCAGTTGACGCTCTGCGCGTCGGACATCCGGCCGATGTCGCAAGACATCGGCCGGCACACCAACAGCGACCTCAAGAGGAGTAACCGGAATGGCTTTGTGTTCAGACAAAGCCATTTTCAGGGAACCTGGGTATTGTCCAAGCAGAACGGATAAGCGGTTCCCGGCTTGCTTAAGTCCGGTATGTAGATCGGGTATCCGGGATCGGGTCTGCTCCAAATTGTACTTAGCCTGTTCTACGTCGAGCCGAGTCGACAGACCAGCCTGAAAACGCCATTGGGCGATGTTGTATGTTTCCTTCTGTGCATCAAGATTGGCCTGCGCAACCGACAACCGATTTTGAAACGAACGCACCTCGACATAATTAAGGGCGACTTCGGCAAGCAGGCTGACAAGCACGTCTCTCAATTCCTCTTCACTTGCCTGTAGATTAGCTTCGGCCGCCTCTATGGCGCGTTGTTTTCCGCCAAATAAATCCAGCTCCCAGGTGGCATCAAAGCCTGCCGCATAGAGCTTTCTCTCGGTTCCACTGCCTGTATTTCCGCTGCTACGGCTCAACTTTGCTGTACCACTGGCGCCAATAGTTGGGAAACGATCGGCCTTGCTTATGCCACGGAGGGCACGCGCCTCCCGAACCCTTGTTTGGGCCTCCTTTAAATCGAGGTTGCTTGCAACCGCTTGCTCAATCAGACTTGTTAGTACAGGATCATCGAGTATCAACCACCAACTGGCCAGCGCTTGCTTATCTAAATCTTTGACGATTAAGCCACCCTTCTTTTCAGCAGACCATGCTGCGGGCAATGCTACATCAGGCCGCGCATAATCCGGCCCGACAGTCACGCACCCTGCAAGCACCGATATCGTAACTACCGCCACGAGAAGCGCCCTAAATTTTATTAAGCCTGTTTTAATTAAATTCATGTGTTACTCGTATTTCATGCTTTTATAAGAAGCGTTTTGAAGCTCCAACAAACTCTTTGTGAGATATAATCAAAAGTTGTGTTTAAATGATACAGATACCATGAGCAAAGATAACTTAATTAAACTAAAAAATCCAACCATTTGTTGATGATCCCGTTGCTGAAATATTACGCAATGGAGCAAAAAAGTTGTTGACCGAAGCCATAAGCAGAGACAGAAGAGGGGGTATTTCCTAAAAAAAAAGACAGCGCCATTTCCGGCCTGTCTTTTTATGCCATGAATTTGTTTATATCACGACCATATAAGTATTAAAACTTCTAATGATGCCGTTGTTTTTCTTTAGTGCCGACCCTTTTTCAATATATTTACTTATATTCGTTGATCGTCCTTTGAAAAAGATGCACGCACATCCGAGAGGCCTTAATTATTATATCGGCATTTTTATTAAAAAATTAAGCTGTTTTTTATCAATACAAAAGAAATGTTTCCCAATGTATTCCTGTTTTTGCGATAGTGATAATCTGTTTCAGGAAACCGGTGGCTTAAGCGGCCTTCCGGACCATGGCTTCCCGGATTACCGAAACTTTCGTGCTTTCAATATACTCGTCGAAAGTCATGAGCTGATCGATGACGCCGCCGGGGGTGATTTCGATAATCCGATTTGCCACGGTATTCACGAACTCGTGGTCATGGGAGGTAAAAAGAATCACATCCTGGAAGTTGAGCAGGCTGTTATTTAGTGACGTGATCGATTCCAGGTCGAGGTGGTTGGTGGGTTCATCCAGCATCAGGACATTGGATTCGGAAAGCATCATCCTTGAGAGCATGCAGCGAACCTTTTCCCCGCCGGAGAGCACGCCGATCTTTTTAAGGGCTTCATCTCCGGAAAAGAGCATGCGTCCCAGGAATGCCCGGGCAAAGCTCTCGCCTTCCGTGGGTGGAGCGAACTGCAGGAGCCACTCGATAAGGTCCCGGTCACCGTTGAAATAGTCGCCGTGTTCTTTGGGAAAATAGGAGTGGGTAATAGTGATGCCCCAACAGAAAGTTCCGCTGTCCGGTTCCATCTCCCCTGCCAGGATTTGGAAGAGGGTGGTCTTGGCCAGGCTGTTTCCGCCCATAAAAGCGATCTTATCCCCGCCGTTCACAATAAAACTGACGTTGTCTAATACCTTTTCACCATCGATGGTCTTGGTGAGTCCGTCCACTTCCAGGATTATGTTACCACAGGGGCGTTCCGGCTTGAAGCAAATAAACGGGTATTTTCTTGACGACACCGGCATGTCCTCAACGGAGAGTTTTTCTAAAAGCTTCTTTCGTGAGGTGGCCTGCTTCGACTTGGAGGCGTTGGCGCTGAACCTTTGGATAAAAGCCTTTAGTCCATTATAAAAACCCTTGCCCTCAGGGCAAGGTCAGAGTTCATTGGCTTTGCCTTTTGAACGACCCATTGTTACATCCAGACCTGAGTTGTCCCAACAGCATCAGGAAAGGAGTAACAAATGAGTCGTTTTCGA
>JAUSPN010000107.1 GCA_030656555.1 Candidatus Desulfaltia sp.
CGAAAACGACTCATTTGTTACTCCTTTCCTGATGCTGTTGGGACAACTCAGGTCTGGATGTAACAATGGGTCGTTCAAAAGGCAAAGCCAATGAACTCTGACCTTGCCCTGAGGGCAAGGGTTTTTATAATGGACTAAAACAGCCCGGAGGATATACTGAATATCCTAAAATCGGAAGAACGTTCAGCCCGTTCATAACCCCCATGACTCCAAATCCTGCAAAAACATATTTCAGCCTGTTTTTTTGGATGTTGCTTTTTTCATTTCGAATTGCCTGAAAGATAAGTGTAAGAATAATTATAGTTACACACAGAAAGACGACCCCGAAAAGAGGATAAAGAACACCGCCTCTTGCAAAAAAGCCGAATGAATGTTTTTGCATGGACTCGATATAAAGCGGCGTGGGGATAAACCACATAAGGATAAAGGCAAAAGCATATGCGAGCCTGATAAGCCAAATCTTACCGTAAACGTTAAGGTATGAGTGGAAAAAGTGGATATATACGGGAAAACTATAAATTATAAAAAAATGATCTATACGGCTGATTGTCAGCGCCAGGCCGGTGGATTTCACGTTAAATACAAACAATATGTCTATGTAGAGAAAAGAACCTAATATGCAGGTAATAAAAAACAGGATATTTATTTTTGTCCTGTGTCCCCGTATAACAGTTAAAACGGCAAGCCCTAAAAAGCAGCACAATGTCAAAAAAGGAGGAATGTTAACAAATAAATTCATTTGTTGCTTTGTTTGTCTAATGGCCGATTTACGGCTTTATCAAGCATTTCATGCGCATGGTCAAGGGTAGCCCTGGTAATTTCCACTCCGCCTAACATTCTGGCTATTTCTTTGACCCTCTCCTTGTCATCAAGCAATGTTATGCCGGTTATGGTTCTTCCGCAAGATACATGTTTTGAAATCCTGAAATGATAGTCCCCAAATTTTGCAATCTGCGGCAAGTGGGTTATGCAGATTACCTGATGATAACGGGCAAGGGAAGACAGTTTTTCCCCCACGATCTCGGCCACACGTCCTCCGATCCCTGCATCAACCTCGTCAAAAACTATGGTTTCAACCGATTCTGTTTTGGCCAGAATGGCTTTTAAGGCAAGCACCACCCTTGAAAGCTCGCCTCCGGATACAATACTTGAAAGTGGCTTTAAAGCCTCGCCGATATTCGGCGCTATCATGAATGTAGCCCTGTCGATTCCGGTTTCACTAATAGCTTTATTGTCACAGGTAAGATGTGAATTAAGACTTTCCCCCGTTGGGCCATCAATTGGGGGTATTGATTGAAGTGCTATTTTAAATTTTGTTTGAGACATCTCAAGCGTGGACAGCTCCTTTTCCACCTTTTTAGCCAGGATGTCGGCTGATTGTTTTCTTTTTTTTGAAAGATTCTCCGCAGAGTGTGCTAATTTAGCGTGCAAAGTATCCATCTTTGCTTCTGTCTCGGCTATCTTTTCAGATATATTTGCTGTTTTCGAAAGCTCCTGATCTATTGACTCAAGACAAGTAAAAATTGCATCGAGCGATCCTCCGTATTTCCTCTTTAGCTTATGAAGGACGTCGAGACGCTCTTCAATCTTTTCAAGAAGCCCTTCATCCATTTCTACGTTTTTTTGATAGTTTCTAAGCTCTTCAGCAATATCCTCCAGGTTGAATATTGATTTAGACAGTCCTTTTATCTGCTCAGTAAGCGCTGGATCGATCAGGCTCGCCTTTTCAAGCCTCTTTTTTACCTCTACAATGCGTTCTACTATCGCTCCCTGTGCGCTGTAAAGATCTTCAATGCTGCCGTTAACTGCCTGATAAAGTGCCTCCCCGTTTTTAAGCCGGATCTTTTTCTGCTCCAGAGCCTTATCTTCACCGGAACTGATAGAGGCATCAATTATCTCTTTTTTCTGAAATTCAAGCAGCTTGATATGTTGATCCTGATGATCTCCGGCAGACTTAAGCTCCTGCAGCATCTTTATCATTGGCACTATTTCATGATAATACCTGTAAATCTCGGCTCGCTGGGGCATCAAGCCGCCAAACTGGTCAAGTATTAAAAGATGCTGATCCTCTTTTAAAAGCCCTTGATGAGCATGTTGACCTGATATTCCGGCTAAGTTTTCTGTTATTGAATTCAGCATCTGTATGGTAGAAAGACAGCCGTTTATATATATTCTATGTCTGGCTTTGCGGGAAATAATTCTTCTGATTACAAGTTCTTCAGATTCATCAAAACCTTTTTCTTTCATGGTTTGGGCGAGTCTGCTTCCAGGTGTAATTTGAAATAATGCTTCAAGCTCCGCTTCCTCAAATCCTGTACGGATTAATCTTGACGTTGCCTTGCTGCCAAGCAGCAGATTTACCGCATTTATTATAATAGACTTGCCTGCGCCTGTTTCACCGCTTAATATGGTCAGCCCATCTGAAAAACTTATATTAAGCTTATCTATTATAGTAAAATTTTTTATGGAAAGTTCTCGAAGCATATTTAGGCGAACTCTTTTGACAGGATTAACTGGATTTTACATGATTTGTGACCTTTATTTATTCTATTCATTTTGTTAACTCGACAGTCCAAGGTTTTCTAAAAAAACCTTCAAATTCCCCCTTTGAAGGGGTAACACCCACCTATTCCCCCTTTGAAGGGGGATAAAGGGGGATGTAATTTCGTGGTAATACTACTAAAACACCCCCCTGCCCCCCTCAAGGGGGGGGAATAATTTGGGGTTTAATTATTCCAGCATGTTACAAGAACTTAGGACTGTCGAGTAAACATAAAAATGGGTAAAAACAAAAAAATGCCCTGGCTTTTTCAGTCAGAGTTAATTCGATTGTGCCTTTTATTTTGCTTTGAAATCGGTGAAATCGGCAGCTTTCGCCAGTTTCTTATCAAGTGTCCAGATTGGAACGCCCGTTAATACAGCGGATGCAATCAGCTGAACATCCACATAGCCCATGCCCTTTCCCATTAAGCGATTATTCTCGATAAATGATAATACTTCTTCATGTTCGGCTTCAATGCTCATCGGCAGCAGTTGCAAAAACGACAGAATGACCGCTCTGTCCTTGAGATTTCCACAAGCTAGTTCTCCGACGATTAATGGGTGGCATAATACTCTTCCATCATTGAGCAAGCTTGCCAATTCGGTATTTCCGTCCCTCAAATGCGAGACCCAAACCGATGTGTCCACAAGAACCATGGTCTGTCATGCTCCTTTTCTTCTTGGTATTTCCTGAAGCTGCTTTTGAGTCCCACCCAGCTTTGCAAGCCTCCGTGCGCTTTCTCTGGCAATAAGCGCTTCCAAGCCTAGCTTAACGAGGGCTGTTTTTTCTTTAATTCCAGTAAGTTTGATCGCTTTGTCGATCAGCTTATCTTCAATATTCAGTGTTGTTCTCATATTTTCACCTCATATGATTATGATGCTTTAGTATGCATCTTCTATGCATATATGTCAAGTCATTGCCTGATACCATAGCTTCGCGCATGCTTGGGCCTTATTTCTTTCCTGAGTTGAATTGAATTACTTTTTCCCAACGAATTGCTCCGGTTGAATCGCAAAACATTTCCATAAATTCAAGGGAAAACTTATTGATAACCTTGCTGTATTCTTCAAGAAATTGATCGTTTTTCTCTTTTGCTCGATGCCCAAGAGGTTCGATAATTTCAGTATATAAGTTGTCGTTGCCAGAAATAAAGGCCCAAAATCTTTGTCCACACAATTTCAGGTATTCGCCTTTGTCGGGATTGTTGTCTTTGCCGTAACAACAACCATTGACTGCAATAACATTGAGAGATGAAGCAATGTTGGTTCCCAAAACACGCTTGGCCTTGCGAAAGTTATCCTTCATTTTATTGATCTGGCTTGAATTACCCCAGTTTGGCCCAGATTTAATGGAAACAATGTATTTAGCACTATCTTTTTCAAGCTCTAAGTCAATTCCTACGGCAGAGGATTTGCTGCCATGATAAATATAGTTGCAAACATAAATTGCTAATCCTTCGAGAAAGCCACCGAATAATGTTTCTTCCTGTGAGGATAAATGAGCATCAAGAATCGTTTTTATAAAATCGCCAGCGGTAGTGATATGCTTGACCTTGAACAGATAAGGATTTTTACGCTTGAGTACCGCTTTCAATTTGAGTTTTTTTAACTTTTCTATTCTGTTGCGATGAAACTCCGGTATGTTTCTCTCGACATACTTCGCTATTTTTTCTTTGGTTATTGGTTTCATATTCATCTTCATCCTCGCATATTCTGTACTGATAATGGGCTGTCCTTTTTTGTGCAAGTTTGCAATATTCAGAAAGAACATCGATACCCACGAAGTTTCTGTTTAAGTTTTGGGCTACCTCTGCGGTAGTACCGGAACCAACAAAAGGATCAAGAACCCAATCATTCTCTTGAGTGAACAATTTCATAAACCATTCCGGTAATGCTTTTGGAAACACAGCGCTGTGATTTCGGTTATAGCATTCTGTGGCAAAATGCAAAACATTCGTGGGGTATGCATTTTCCCGTTTTACCCAATTGGAAATATTTTTTCCAAAACCACTTCCTACCTTGGAATTATCACGGGTTTTGTCTATGTCACTCAAATTTTTTAACCTACCTTTAGCCCAGTCACCCATTGGAACCATTACTGCTTCTTGATACATTTTGAACTTTTTAGACTTATTAAATTGAAGGCACTTTTCCCAAGCATCTCTAAAACGATTAGGCCATTTCCCAGGGTAACAATTTTTTTTATGCCATACAAATTCTTCGGTCCATAGCCAGCCTTGCTTACGTAAGGCTAATATTAACTCTATTACGTATGTATGGCGTTCTCCATTGACCGCTTTTTCTTTTATGTTGAGAACAAAAGTGCCATCTGGCTTTAGAACCCGAAGGAATTCTTTTGCACGCGGCAAGAACCATTCAACATATTCATTTGGTTTGATGCCGCCGTATGTTTTATTTCTACTATCTGCATACGGTGGTGAAGTGACAATTAAATTAAAGAAATTATCTGGATACCGTTTAAGCACCTCTAAGCAGTCGCCATTTTCTATTTTTGTTTTAATTTGTTCCATAATGTCTCCCTTTTCCGTTTCATGGAATGGGGTGATTATAAACTATTATTGGAAGAATATCTTTATCTATTTTTTTCCGGGTATGGAGCATAGTTTCAAGAAGCCCAACGACAGGGGTAACCTGCAGCAAGAATATGACAAAAAATGATAAGTGGAAATACCTTACGCGCTGCCCGATACTTCAACAACGCCGGCGTTCTTGCTGTCAGCGTTCACCCCATTGTTAGACAATTGCATCTGCAGTTCTTGGCTTAAAATCAATATTTAATTTTTCTTTCAAGTATTGTTTTAAGACGTATACTTCGATTTTATGAGCTTTCTTTGGGTTATCCAAAAAATATCTCGTGTAATCTGAACCATCACTCGGAGCAATAATTTGCATTTTTCGCTCCTCGCCGTTTATGTCTGACAAAATATCATAGTGCTTAATCTCTGTTTCCCAGCAAATTAGACTGTGCAGGTTCTCAAATGAGTGGTTAAAACCTCTCTCAAGAGTCCTTTTGAATTCGATATAGAATAATTTTGAACTAGATATTGGAGTGTTCTTGTCTCCTTTGACTATAACGTCTATGCCTTGATGTGTATCATAATCAATGACTTGAAAAGGGAACAGTTTGTCATTCAAAATGGAAAGGTGGATAAAAATTGAATAAACCCCGCTTTCTCTTTCTGGCTCAACTAAAGTGACTCCGTTATAGGTAGCTACATTTGAACGGTTGACTTTTTTAATTCGCCATTGGAAATTACTTCTTTCTTTCTCCGTTGTCTGATATGCTGCTGCTTCATCCTCAAGCCACTCCATTGCAGTCCAATCATCACCTTTAATAATTTCATCATATATTTTTCGCACTTCTAAATGGATGTCCTGAAGCACTTCAGATGGCGTGTTTTCAATGGACCCACGGTTAGCTGTAAGTTTAAGGTTTTGACAATTAAAAAAAGCATGAAATTTTGTATATTCAGACCCTTTGAAGGTTATCCATTCATTTTTTCGTTGAATAGGTATGAAATCTTTACATAGCCACAAACCATATCTTTCTTGTATTGTATAAGATCCTGAGGGGGGAGAGTATCCTGGGCGTCTCAACATGTTGTTGTAATTATATTTTACATATTTGCCTTCTATTGCAAATATGGCCTGATAATTAATTTCTGGAAAATTTTTGAGGTGACCAGATTTTACTATTTTCTTGCAAAAATAATCTGGTGCTTTGGTTATATGAGTTTCAAAAAGTTTATTAATATCATCGCTATTTTCAGGGAAATAATGACCATTTACTAAAATTTCTTCTTTTTTAGCACCAAGACCTTTGAAAACTAATTTAACCTCTTGGCCTTGATCTTCAAATTGTCTTTCAACGGAACCATGTTTGGTGGACCAAAGAATATAATCTCTTAGGATTTCATGGGTAAATTTCTCTCTCCGGTTGTTGTTGTACCCATAAATAATGATCCTTGTTCCTGAGTTAGTGCCGTCTGCATTACTTGCAGTGACCACGACTGTGGGAATTTCTCTATTGTATAGTTTCCTGAAAGGTTCATCCATTATGGCATGATGAATAACACCTGAATTGTTTGTAATTACTTCTATTTTTTTGCTGTTAAAATAAACCTTTGTACCATGGCCCTTTTCTCCTATCGCCTCAGGATCATTTCTACGTAGTGAATTACCTAAATCGAAAAATGATTGGAGACCCTCTTGGTTCATGCCTGAACCATCGTCAATGATGGAAATTTTCAATATGGATTCTCCATATTCTTGAACAACCTCAAATATAATTATTATCTCAGTAGCCTTTGCATCATAAGCATTGCTGATGGCCTCTCGAACCAAGTCAAGCGGATTCGAAAAATCATTTGCTATCTCAATAAATTCTTGTGTTTCATCAACTTTTGGAGTGATTACAAATGAACTCATTTCCTCTCCTTTGGTTTATTCTTGTCTAACTTTGTTTTAGCGGGCCTAAAAGCCCGATTTGTTTTCGTGCATTATTGCCTGCGAAAAGGGATTATAAGGCGATTTTGCCTGATAAAACCCTTGGCAGTGAGTTTTATCGTGTGATTTTGCCAAATAAAAAGTTTTGATATTATAACAGAATGACTGGGGAGATACATTATCTTTTAATTCTCCTGTGCCGAAATAGTTATTATATAGTTTCTGACTATTACAATAGATATTCAAGAAACATAATGAATATATGTTTTTATTTCAGCATCGGAAATGCCGGGCATCAGGATAAATACAAGTAATGAAAAGGCAGGCTTTTCTAAGCATAGGATATCCTCTCTCAGGCTATTTAATTTGGTTGTGGAGGATGCCGATCAAGTATTCTTGGTACTGCCAGGGAATGATGACTTGTTTTTTTGGGTTGTGCGAATTAAAAATCGCAAAGCTTCATTTACTGATTCAGAGTCTGGAAACATCTTTGCTACATCTGTTTCCAAACGTACTGTAGTCCCAAAAAAACTTTTCCGTTCAGGCCCAACCTTCCTCACTTTTAAGCTCATTAAGTCATATTCTGGCCTGAGCTCATCTTCCATTTTTACATTATCCTTCTTCATAAACTTTTTGTTCCCTCCGAGTAGCTTCTCTTGCACTGATTAAACGAACTTTATTTTTTCTTTCCGCATATGCAACAATCAGCAAACGGTTTTTCAGTGAAAGTCCAATGATAATATATCTGTGCTCATTATAGGAATGATCCGGATCATAGAAATCGACATAGAGTGGATCATCAAATACAGTTTTTGCTTCATCAAATGAGACTCCATGTTTCAAGAGATTGGATGCCGCTTTTTTTTTATCCCATTCTAATTTAATAAACATAATTATAACACAAATCCACAATTCTAAACGTTCTTAAATTATCATTTATTATTCAGCCGAACTTTGATTTAGCGTGCCTAAAAACCCGATTTGTTTTCGAGTATTATTGCATAATATTCTGTATTTGTAAAGTTTCTCGCATTATTTAACCACAGCGTTTTCTTGCAGAAAAACCTTTACACGAAAAACGGTGCTGATATATATAATAATATTGAAAAAACTAAACTACTTTGCAATTTATTATTAAGAATTAAAAGGAAATACAATGCATAAATTATTAACCGACCAGCCAGGCCAAAAAATGCTGCTCCTTGGAAATGAAGCAATTGCCCGTGGAGCAATCGAGGCGGGTGTCGCTGTTGCGACAACATATCCAGGAACGCCGTCTTCCGAAATTTCACTTAACCTTTTCCAGATGTCCAGGGAAAGCGATCTTTATTTTGAATACAGCGTCAATGAAAAGGTTGCCCTTGAAGTAGCGGCTGCTGCCGCAAATTCCGGGATTCGCAGCATGTGCGTAATGAAGCATGTAGGAATGAATGTGGCTGCAGATGCTCTCATGACCCTTGCTTACATCGGGGTAAAAGCGGGCCTGGTTATTATTACGGCTGATGACCCGTTCATGTTTTCAAGCCAGAACGAACAGGACAACCGTTATTATGCCGTTATTTCAGGCCTTCCGCTTCTTGAACCATCCTCGGTTGAAGAGGCCGGAAAGATGTTTGCTTTTGCATTCGATCTTTCTGAAAAGCTTTGTGAACCGGTTATATTCAGAACAACTACCAGGCTCAACCATGCTACTGAAGCCGTGAGTCTGGGTAAAATCAAAAAAGTAAAAACAAAAGGGGATTTTAAAAAAGATCCTTTTAATTATGTTACGGTTCCTGCTGTAGCGAGAAAGCTGCACGTCAAGCTGCTTGAAAATTATAAACATGCTGAAAAGATCTCTGAAACCAGCGCTTATAATTTTATAACAGGAAAAGGAAATCTTGGCGTTATATGCAATGGCGTAAGCTACAACTATGTATATGATGCTGCAACAGACCTGGGCATGAGAGACAGGATTAAAATACTTCGCATAGGCTTTTCACATCCAATGCCTGCAAAACTGATAAAGGATTTCTTAAAAGGATGTAAAAAGGTTCTGATTGTAGAAGAAGGCGAGCCTTATATGGAAGAAAGCGTAAAGGCTTTCGCCCAGGAGGAAGGATTAACCCTGCCCATAACTGGCAAAAGCAAGGACCTTTTTTCACGTCTTTACGAGTTTAATCCCGGTCTTGTAAGGCGATGCATAGCAAGATATTTTGATGTTCCATATACTTTGCCAGATACTGTCGATCTTTCCAATATCCCGGAAATTCCCCAGCGGCCGCCTAATCTTTGCGCGGGTTGCTCACACAGAGCCACATATTATGCGGTTAAAAAGGCGGCAGAGGGCTTGGAAACCATATATCCGTCAGATATCGGATGTTATACTCTTGGCTTACTTCCCCCTCTTTCCATGGCCGATTTTCTCATCTGCATGGGATCTTCTGTCGGGACCTCCTGCGGGTTTTCAAAAGCAACAGATAAAAAGGTCATTGCCTTTATAGGGGACTCAACCTTCTTTCACTCAGGCATACCAGGGCTGATAAACGCTGTTTTCAATAACCACAATTTTACGCTGGTCATTCTCGATAATGGCACTACTGCCATGACAGGGCATCAGCCAAATCCCGGCGTTGATATGAAAAAATTAAATCTTGAAGGGTTCGGCCATGTCTCCATTGAAAATGTTGTCAGGGGAATCGGTGTGTCCCACGTTACAGTCATCAGACCGTACAATATTAAAAAGAGTGTTGAAGCTGTAAAAAAAGCCCTTAATTATAAAGGGGTATCGGTCGTTATATCAAAACAGATGTGCACCCTTTATGCTAAGAGCCTGAAAATGCTCAAGGCCCTGCCGTTTTATATCAGCGATAAATGCAAAAATCACAGAAATTGCGTCAATGAACTCGCATGCCCGGCTTTTTATGTCCAGGGTGAAAAGGTTAAAATCGACCCTGACATGTGTGTCGGCTGCTCAATCTGCGCTCAGATCTGCCCGGAAAACGCAATTTTACCGTTAAAAAACAAATAGAAGAAGCCAGTCATTTTCACCACAGAGTACGCAGAGATCATAGATTAAATTAATCACGCATCTTCTCAAGGCGTACTCCTCAAAATCTGTTTTAGTTGCCAAACGATTTCTTCGAGCGAAACCTCAAGATACCCCTAAAAAAGTGAAGGAGTATCATCAATTTGATTAAAACACCGCAAATATTATTATTGACAAACTTATTGATAATTATATATTTATCAAAATTTTTGATTAATAATACTAATTATTTTTTTACTTGGGGAAAGCCCATATGAAATTCTGGCGGGTTCCACTTGATGCGGACGAAATACATGTCTCTAAGGGCATAGTATATATTCTTGAAGATCGATGTAAGGGATGTGGTTACTGTATTGAATTTTGTCCACAGCAGGTTCTGGAATTTTCTTCACAGTTCAATAAAAAGGGATATCATCTTCCATCTGTCAAAAAGCCGGACGACTGTTTGAATTGCCATTACTGTGAAATAATTTGCCCTGAATTTGCGATATATTCGGTTAAGGTTACTTGTGAACCTGCTGATAATACAGAGGGTCTGGAAATAATCACGACAACACGAAAAAATTAGAGAATTAAGAACTCAAAATTATAATGAAACCAGCGATAAATACAGGTGAATATTTTATTACGGGTGACGTTGCCTGTGCTGAAGGGGCTCTGGCAGCAGGATGCCGTTTTTTCGGGGGATATCCCATAACTCCTGCTACTGAGATTGCCGAACATCTTTCTGTTAGACTTCCGAAAGTCGGGGGCACCTTTATACAGATGGAAGATGAAATTGCGGCCATGGCTGCTGTGCTTGGGGCTTCATGGGGCGGCGTAAAAAGCATGACAGCCACTTCCGGTCCAGGTTTCAGCCTTATGATGGAAAACATCGGGCTGGGAATCTGTACTGAAACCCCCTGCGTAGTTGTAAATGTGCAGCGGGTCGGCCCATCCACCGGACTTCCAACTCAGGGGGCCCAAGGCGACATGATGCAGGCAAGATGGGGTTCGCATGGGCACTACGAGATTATCGCGCTCGCGCCTTTCTCTCCACAGGAGCTTTTTTATCAGACAATTCATGCTTTTAACCTTAGCGAGACATATCGTTTGCCTGTGCTCATAATGACCGATGAAATGGTAGGGCATATGAGTGAAAAGGTGATAATTCCTGATGCAAAAAAGATTAAGACCGTATCCCGCTGCAAACCAAAAGGGAGAAAAAACCGCTTTAAACTCTATGAGCCTGGGCCAAACCTGGTTGCTCCCATGCCCGCCGCAGGAGAGGGTTATAATATACATGTGACAGGCCTTACACATGATACAAGAGGCTATCCAGACATGACGGTGGAAACTCATAAGCAGATGATGGATCGACTGATCGGAAAAATTCGCGGTAATTTAAATGATATTATACAAACCGAAAGCTATCGTCTGGATGATGCGGAAATAGCCATTGTTTCTTACGGCATTTCTGCAAGAACCAGCTCAGCCGCTGTTGATGAAGCCAGAAAACGGGGAATCAAGGCAGGACTTTTGCGTTTGATTACAGTATGGCCTTTCCCCGAAGACAAGATCAGGGAACTGGCCAACAGGGTAAAGGGTTTCGTGACGGTTGAAATTAATCTGGGCCAGATCCATCTGGAGGTTCAGCGATGCATTGGCGGAAAGGTGCCTGCCTTTTTAGTAGGAGATGCCGGAGGAGCGGTCATTCCCCCTGACAGGGTTCTTGAAGTGTTGAAGGAGGCGTTTTGAAACCTGGTCATCCACCCGGTCATCCATTGGAGGATTTATTGCGAACAGATCGCATTCCGTCTATCTGGTGCCCTGGATGCGGAATCGGAACGGCCTTTTCTTCCTGTTTAACAGCAATAAAAGAAAGCAAAATTGATCCAAAAAAAGTCGTGATGGTATCCGGGATCGGTTGTTCAGGACGTGCCGCCGGTTACGTCAAACTTGATTCCTTTCATACCACTCATGGAAGGGCGATCCCTTTTGCAACAGGCTTAAAGCTGGCCAGACCTGATCTTACGGTAATTGTATTCAGCGGAGACGGAGATCTTTTTGCCATAGGCGGGAATCATTTTATTCATGCGGCGCGGCGCAATATAGATATAACCGTTGTCTGTGTGAATAATTTTAATTACGGCATGACCGGAGGCCAGGCTGCTGCAACCACCCCCAGTATGGCAAAAACCCCGACGACACCCTACGGCAACCCTGAAACTCCTTTTAATTTACCTTTAATGGCATACGCCTCAGGAGCGGTATATGTGGCCAGATGGACTATACTCCACTCGCGTGACTTAACGGAATCAATTAACGAATCGCTTACAAAAACAGGATTTTCCTTTATCGAGGTTCTTTCTCCCTGTCCGGTTAATTATGGACGACGCAACAAAGAAAAACCGCTCGACACATTAAAGATATATAAGGATAGAACCATAATAAAAAACAAAGCGCATCCAACACAAGTTGATCTTGACTATGAAAAGGGGATCATACTCGGTAAGTTTGTTGATGTTGATCGTCCTACATTCGGAGAGAGCTACGCAAAGATCTGCAGGCAGGATAAGCCTGAATAGCTAATATAAAACCATGACTGCTAAACAAAAACAGAACAAGGAAATCATCATTACAGGGTTCGGTGGCCAGGGTATTATCATGGCCGGTCGTATATTAGGGAGATCTGCAGCCTTGGGAGACCGGAAAGAAAGCGTATTTACACAGTCTTATGGGCCGGAATCACGCGGAGGCGCCTGCAGCGCTCAAGTTGTAATCTCGGAAGAACCTATCCTCTACCCTTATGTAAGGCATCCTGACATCCTTATATGCATGTCTCAGGCTGGATACGAAAAATTTATCGTGCAGATGACGAATGAAACTATTTTGCTTATTGACCAGGATCTTGTGCGTCCGACTTTGAATAAATGCGATTCTTTTTCCATACCTGCCACACGCATGGCCGAGGAACTGGGGCGAAAGATGATGGCAAACATCATTATGCTCGGTTTTTGCACTGCCGTAACAAAGGTTGTCTCCCTAAATGCGGCTCTTGATAGTGTCGCGTCCTCTGTGCCAAGGGGTACGGAAGAGACAAATATCGGGGCATTTAAAAAAGGCTTTGATTATGGTCTGGCAATTCTTAAGGGGCGCGACAAGAAGGCTGTGGGCAGGACAGGAGCGGTTTAATGAAACACGCAAAAGACAGGCTTCGCAGGGTTATCGTTATAGGCGCCACACCAGCCGGAATAGCCGCTACCAACAAACTTGGCGAGCTTGGCATTCCGGTTACCCTTGTTGATTCCGATTGTGATCTTGATTTAAAACTTTCCTGTGATGAATATAAACTGAAATCAGGTGTTCCTTTCAATCATGCCCACAGGCCCGGACTGATAAGAATTTTGAGAAATCCGGGCATTCGAACTGTTTTGCCTGTTGAAATAACCTATATAAAGCACAGCCCCCAGGGCTTTCGCTTACGCATGAATCGATTACAAACCTTTGTGGATCAGGATCAATGCATATTATGCGGCCGCTGCGTAGATATTTGCCCGGTTTCAGATCCTGGAGAGGAAAAAGCAATCGGTTTTAACAGCAGGCGCAGCCTTCCGGGCAGCGCGGTTATCGATAAAAGACAACAACCACTTTGCAGGGAAAACTGTCCGCTTGGAGTTAATGTCCAGGGATATGTTGCTCTTGCAAAGGCAGGCAGGTTCTCGGATGCTTTGAATCTCATCAGGGAAGATAATATCCTGCCCGGGATCTGCGGACGAATTTGCACACACCCTTGCGAGAAGGCATGCAGAAGAGGCGATATAGATGATCCGATTGCAATAAAGGATATAAAAAGATTTTTAGCAGACTATGAGCTGTTACATAAAGCAAAGACAAAACAAGGACTTGAGCCTTCCATAAAACAAAAAAAATCTGACTCAATCGCCATTATCGGTTCCGGACCCGCCGGTCTGTCTGCTGCCGCCGATCTTGCGAGGCATGGTTACCGGGTAACAATTTTTGAAAAGGAAAAGATGGCGGGCGGTCTGCTTAGATACGGAATCGGTCCTCATCGTCTTCCCAGAGACATCCTCGACATTGAAATAGCATATATTGAGAAGCTTGGGGTAAAATTCATAACATCCGCCTTAATTGATTTAGACAGCGATCTTGACGGCCTTAAAAAGGACTTTGACGCTGTTATCGTGGCCACAGGAACATGGTCTGACCGTATGCTTGGCATTCCCGGGGAAACACTTGAAGGTGTTGAAGGGTGTATATCCTTTCTTAAAAAAGTCTATTCCAACGAAATAGATGAGCTGAAAAAAAATGTAGCGGTGATCGGAGATGGAAATGCCGCATTTGACCTGGCCAGAACACTTATACGTATTGGAGCCAAAGTCACAATATTATCATGGTTTCCCAGGAACTTAATTCCAGCAGATACGGAAGAGATAAAAACAGCGGAAGAAGAGGGTGTTGTTATAAAGGACAGCCTTCAGGTTACCGCCTTTATAGAAAAAAACAACAGGCTGAATAAATTACGTTGCGTCCCAACCAAACCAGGGGAACCTGATAAACAAGGAATCCCCTGGCCTGTCATGATCCCGGAAAGCAAGCCTTTTGAACTTGAATTTGAGAGAGCTTTTGTTGCAACCGGTCAGGTTGGTGTATTTAAGGGTAGCAAAAGCAAAGGTGGCTGCGATATCACCGGTCGTGGCTATATCAACGTTGATAAATCGTTTAGCACAAACATCTCCAATGTATATGCGGCCGGAGATGCGGTTTCAGGTCCTTCGTCCGTAGTTCAGGCTATGGCAACCGGCAGAAAGGTTGCCTTAACGGTTCACAGAAGCCTTTCGGGTAATCAGCATGAAGGCAACAGTGTATTAAGACCCCTAAACAGAGATTTCCCGGCAATTCCGAAAGATCTTGCCGTGCTGTCACGGCCTGAGATGCCGCACATGCAAGCGGATGACCGCAGGGATAATTTTGGGGAAGTTGCATTGGGATATAGTGAATCGCAGGTTGTTTTTGAAGCCCGGCGATGTCTGCAGTGCGGCGTATGTTCCCAGTGCCTTCAGTGTGTTGACGCCTGCGGCTCAATCAACGCAGTGAATCATGGATGTCTTCCGGAAGACATTATTGAAAACGCGGGCGTTATAATTATAGCTGATCCATCTATGGCCACCGGCATTAAAGGAGAAGATGTAATAAGAGCATATGGCCCAAAGAATGCCAAGACGGATATATACGCCATGATGCTGCGGGGCTATGCAGCAGCTGGACAGGCTATGATTCTGCTCGGTGGAAGCTCGCAACAGTTAAAAGGGTATGGTCTTTCTTTTTATCCTCCTGACCAGGGTCTTTCTTCCGATATCCGTATTGGAATATTTGTTTGCAAATGCAATGATTCTCTTGGGTGGCTTGAAGGGATGAATGAATATATCAATGAATTAAGATCCCGTGAGGATGTTGTCCATGCTGAAGCCACAAGCTCTGCATGTATACCTGAAGGCTCGTCGGAACTTATAAGAACGATTCGCACAAAAGGTATTACGCGTATAGTTCTTGCATCCTGCGTATGCTGCCCGTTGAATTTTGTATGCAGTGCATGCACCGACCAGAGAAGCAGACTAAAATATGCTCTATTTACAGGGACTGGGATAAGCCGGTCAATGGTCGAAGCTTGTAATTTGAGGGGAGAAGTTCTTAGACTTGTGGCAAATAATCCTTCACTGGCTTTAAGCAGGTTCAGAGGGCTGATAGATCGCTCTATTGAACGGACGAGAAGATTAAAGCCTTTGCCGGCGCTTGTTAGAAACTATAATTTCACAACTGCGGTGATCGGGGAGTCTGAACCGTCTGTGAGCAGCGCTTTTGCCCTTGCTGAAGCCGGGCTCGAGGTTTTTTTGTTTGGGACTTCTAAAAAACCGCTTAGTGAAACGCTGAACCATCCAAACATTCACAGTTTTGAGGGATCTTCGGTAAAATGGTTCAGCGGCACACTCGGAAATTTTCAGGTTTTTATAGATACGGGCGGTTTCCAGCAGGCCATACGTGTGGGCTCTGTGATACTTGGTGAAAAATCAAGGAAAAAAATTCAACATATACACCAGGAAGGATTGCCGAGCCGGATTGTTGCATCATCTTTGCAAAAAAGGGGTGTTTCCGGGATACCATTCTTTTATCCGGGAGTAACCTCTATTTCAGGACTTTTTCTTGCCGATCCTTCCGGCATTAATGTTTCTAAAAGACAAAAAGGGGCTGCCGCCGCAGTTCAGGCGGCGGCTATTATGCCGCGCGGACCGAGGCAGAGCAAGGGGTTTACTGTAGTAGTGGATGAAAGGTCCTGCCGTGGTTGCGGACGCTGCAATAGAGTTTGTCCTTATCACGCCATTAGCTTATACAAAAACAAAATTGATGGATGGTATGCATCGGTGGATGAAGTGCTGTGCAAGGGGTGCGGAAACTGTATCTCGGTATGTCCGACAAATGCCGCCGACAGTCCATACAGAAACCAGGCTTATCTTGAATGGACACTTAAGGAATTAATGACTAACTAACTCCTAAAGAAAGAACAGGATATTTTTACCACGGAGCACACAGAGATCACAGAGAATCTCTTCTTTTTTATAGAAAATCTCAGTGTGCTCTGTGAACTCAGTGGTAAGATTTTTTTGCAATTATGAATAATTATAATATCATCTTAATGCTTTGTAACTGGGGGCCTCATACCGCATTTCAGATTCTTCAGGACAAAGGGGCTGAAATACCTCCGGAGGTTAAAATGATCCGCATTCCCTGCACAGGAAGGATCAGCAAATCTCTTCTATTTAAGGCTTTTGAGATGGGAGCAGATGGAGTAGCTCTTGTAGGATGTGAGCCAGGAGCCTGCCGTTATGGAAGCGGCACCGCCGCCGCGAGGGAAAATACACAAGATATGCGGGAGATTCTTGGGCTTCTGGGATTAGGGAAAGAACGCCTGCGCCTTGCCACATTCCTGCCTGACGATTCAGAACCGCTGCTGCAATTTCTTAAAGATTTTTGCAGTGATATTCAATCTCTTGGCAAAAGCCCTTTGGCGCTGGGAAAAGCAACAAAACCAGAAGCTGAAAGCAGAGAACTTTTATCTGATATAATTTCTTCTCATGATGTATATGCTTGTCAGGACTGCGGCAAATGTTCATCAACATGTCCGCTGGCGCTTAGCGGAAAGGATTTTTCACCTCGGGCTCTAGCCGGTTCAATCATAGCCGGCGATCTGGATTCTTCTTATGTCAAGGAGGATATATGGGCATGCCTGACCTGCGGCCTTTGTTATGACAGGTGTCCATCCGGCATTAACTTCCCTGAGTTTATCAGGGATGCTCGCCAATTTTTCAAAAAAGCCGGTGTTGATGGCCGTGAGGCTCACGGAGGCTTTTTCCAGTCTTTAATGCGGGCAATGAGCTCTCCGAAGCTTAAAACAGAGCGCTGGACATGGCTTCCGGATAACATCAAGCTTGATCATAAGAGTAAAGTCCTGTTTTTTGGCGGTTGCGCTCCATTTTTTGATATATTTTTCAGACATCATCTGAGCGTTCAGACTTCTAATATTATAGTTGACAGCCTTCGTTTGTTGAATTTTTTTGATATTAAGCCGGCTCTACTCAAAGATGAGCGATGTTGCGGGCACGATCTTCTATGGTCTGGAGACCAGGAGAACTTTTTAAGGCTTGCCAGATTCAATGTTGATTTAATCCATTCTCTTGGCATTGAAGAGGTTGTTACCTCCTGCCCGGAGTGTTACCGAACATTGAAACACGACTATATAAACTATGGCCTTGAATTAAAATTCAAGGTAACGCACATTTATGATCTTCTTGAGAAAGAGATTGACAAGGGCGCGGTGAGTTTCAAAAAAATTGATAAAAGGTTGACTTTTCAGGACCCGTGCCGTTTGAGCAGGCTTGAGCAAAAAGCCGATCTGCCAAGAATGTTGATAAAGCGTCTTAAAGGCGACCGTTTCCAGGAAATGCAGGACAGCGGAGCTGCTGCTATCTGCTGTGGCAACAGCGCATGGACCGGATGCGATTCATTCAGCAAGGCACTTCAGGTAAAACGCCTGAGACAGGCTCATGCTACGGGAAGCGATCTTCTTATAACGGCCTGCCCTAAATGCCAGATTCATCTCAAATGCGCAATGGAGGATCCTTTTCTTGGAGATGAATTAAGCATGGAGATGATGGACTTAACGAGCCTCTTAGCAAAGACTATTTGCTGGGAATAAGTAGGGGGTTAGTGGATTAAGGTATAAAAATGGAAGAAAATGTTGCAGAAAATATTTCAATAAGCCCAGGTCAAGCCGTGCGTATAGGTGTTTATGTCTGCCACTGCGGTCTGAATATTTCCAGGACCATAAACTGTAGCCATGTGGCTGAAACAGCGTCAGTTCTTGATGGGGTTGTTGTTTCAAAAGACATAGCTTATGCCTGTTCCGAACCAGGTCAGCAGGAGATCAAAGAGGACATCCTTGAACACGGATTAGACCGTATTGTTGTAGCTTCCTGTTCTCCAAGGCTTCACGAGCCCACCTTCCGCCAGATGATACAGTCTGTCGGTCTTAACCCGTTTCTTCTTGAAATGGCCAATCTGCGTGAACAGTGTAGCTGGGTTCACATGAATGAGCCTGATGCCGCGACACAAAAGGCTGTAACCCTGGTAAAGATGGCTGTCTCTCGGGTGCGTATGCTTTGGCCTCTTGTCGGCGAAAGGGTGCCGCTGACGAAACGAGCTTTGGTGATCGGTGGTGGAATAGCCGGAATCCAGGCGTCACTTGATCTTGCAGATAACGGTTATGAGGTAATCCTTGTTGAAAAAAGACCATCAATCGGCGGGACCATGGCCCAGCTTGACAAGACCTTTCCCACAATGGACTGTTCCATCTGAATCCTCGGGCCGAAGATGACGGATGTCGGTCGACATCCTAAAATAAAACTTCACACCATGAGCGAGGTAATGGATGTTGAAGGATCTGTTGGAAACTTTAATGTAAGTATTTTAAAGCGGGCTCGTTATGTGGAGGAAAAAGATTGCACTGCCTGTGGAGATTGCGCCAAAGCATGTCCGGTAGTTCGTCCTGACGAGTTTAATGTGGGTCTTTCAACACGCAAAGCTATCTTTACCCCTTTCCCACAGGCGGTTCCCTCCGCATATGTTGTTAATATTAATGAATGTCTCGGGCATAACCCCTCTGTTTGTGCAAAATGCATGGATGCCTGCGAAAAAGGCTGCATCAATTTTCACATGTCTGATGAAGAGATTAAGGAAAGGGTTGGATCAATAGTTGTGGCTACCGGGTTGGAGCCATATGATCCGACAGAGCTTGACGAATACGGATATACACGGTTTGAAAATGTATTAACCAGCCTTGAGTTTGAACGTCTTATAAATGCCGGAGGCCCAACCAAAGGGGAGCTGATCCGTTCAACAGACAGAAGACGTCCCAAATCCATCGGTTTTATACAGTGCGTTGGATCCCGTTCTGTCAGGAAAGGGGGCGGTTACTGTTCAAATGTCTGCTGTATGAATACAATTAAGAGTACGCTTGTACTCAAAGAGCATTATACTGATATTACTATAAAGGTTTTCTATATTGATATCAGGGCTTTCGGAAAAGGATTCGAAGATCTTTACATGCGGAGTCGTCGATCAGGCGTCCATTATTTAAGAGGTTTGCCCGGAAACGTTGAGGAGCTTCCCAATGGAAGCCTGCGGGTTTCTGTTGAAAATACTGCATCAGGCATGCTGGAATTTCATGATTTGGATATGCTTGTACTGGCCATTGGGATCAAGCCTGCAAAAAGCGTTCAAAAGATTCGGGAGATGCTCGGTCTTCAATTGACGCCGGATGGGTTTTTCCTGGAAGCCCATCCAAAATTGCAGCCGGTAGATGCGGCTACACGTGGGGTTTTTTATGCCGGATGCGCCGAAGGACCCAAAGATATCAAGGAAAGTGTTACTCAGGCATCTGCGGCTACGGCGCGCTCTATACGCTTGATGCATAAAGGGGAAATTATAACCGAACCAATTACATCGGTGCTGATTCCAGGGCTGTGCAAATCGTGTGGAATATGTGCCGAGGTATGTCCTTACAATGCAATTACAGTCGATGTTAAGAAAAAAATGCCGGCTATGATTAATTCAGCGGCATGCGCCGGATGCGGCACCTGTGCTGCAGAGTGTCCTTTTGGCGCCATCACAATGAACCATTTTACTGATGACCAGATTATATGTCAGATCGATGCCATGCTCGAAGACAAAGCTCAAGAAAAGGTGCTGGTTTTTGCCTGTAACTGGTGCTCTTATGCCGGAGCAGACTACGCTGGGGTCTCGCGTATTCAATATCCTGCCAGCGTGAATATAATACGCACCATGTGTTCAGGTCGTGTGGATAAAAACTTCATCTGGCATGCTTTCCTTAAAGGAGCGCCGGTTGTGCTTGTAAGTGGCTGCCATATAGGTGATTGTCACTATATTGATGCGAATCATTGGACCCAAAAAAGGGTTCAAAAGCTGCAAAAGAAGATGGAAAAGCTGGGCATTAAACCAAATCGGCTTCAGCTTGAATGGATTAGCGCTGCAGAAGGTGTTCGATTTGCCGATGTAATGAATAAAATGGAAAAGATCAGACAAGAGGTTTCAAGTCAGGAAATTGCAGATACAATCAAGATTTTGAGCCGCAGAAAAAAACAGGTTCTCTTAAGTGATTGATTTTCCGAGCAGTCTTTGCGAGGAGTGAGAAACGAACGACGAAGCAATCTCCTTGTTTTTAGGAGATTGCTTCGGTCATGCTTCCCTCGCAAGGACAAAAGTGTAATTTGGAGGGTTTTTGTTTACGCACTAATTAGTCTTCTGTAACTGTGATGGCGCCTGATTCACAGACTTCGATGCAGCTTTCACACCCTTCGCAATCTTCAGCATTTACAGGAACAGATTTTCCATCCTGCATTTCAAAGACTTCCATAGGGCAAATATCTACGCATTCTTCACAACCTTCACATTTGTCCGCGTCAACAGTAGGGGTGGGCATATTCATTTCTCCTTTCTTAAAATTTTTTTTTACTTTGCTCCAAACAGATGGTAATCAAACCACCAATTGTTTCCAGCTTTAAAGAGGCCTTTAGAAAAAGTTCCATATATTAATTGATAGTTCGAGTCAAGTCTTCTAATGTTTTTTTTGCTGTAAACGCGAAATCTTTAAAATGGTCGAACAAGTCCAAGCAGGGTGTTTTGAAACTGAGACTCTTCTTTTGATGCAGAATGGTTATATCCAAAGCAACCGGCAAAAAATTCATGCGGCGTTTGGCCGGGCACAACAGCAAGGGTTAGAGAAACCTTTGTATCACTATTTTTAGCAAAACACGGACAAGCAATTTTGTCGGTCGATGTTAGCCAGGGATTTCTTGCTATAATTTCAAGCTGTTTAATGAAGTCGTCGCGCCATTTATCCGCCTTCTCAAAACTGTTTTTTTGTAAGGGTATTGAGTCAAAACTAACTATAATCTCGGTCCGAGATGCTTTATCAATTAAATACTCAAATGCCGAGGAGCTGTTTGTAATAAACAGGCCTGATTCCTGCGGATCGTGTTGCATAAGAAGAGCCCATGCTTTTATCCTGTCGGCTGTCATGTAAGCGCCCGGATCGTAGGATTCAAGCAGACTGTTTTCAGCATTTTCAACAAATGAACTGTCAATTTCTCCCTTAATATTTTTAATGATATCTTGCTGCATCTTATCAACCATAAAAAGCTTTTGATTTATTTCCCAATTTTGAGCGTCAAATTCCTGGGCAATGGCTAAAAATATCCTTGCGTTAAAAAGAGGGTCGGGCTTTACTTCAGGTTGCTTTTGCTGTGTGTTTTTTCTTATATCCGCCTTGATTTGCGCGGTAAAGGTATCATCAAAAAAGGGTATCTTATCTGCGTGTGTCTTGAAAAACGAGGTCATGCCTCGTTTATCACCCAGATGGAGATTTAACCATGATTTATACTCTTTTAACATCGCATCAAGTTTGTTTTCATCCTTTTTTACCGGTATTCGTATATCAATAGCCTCTGTTTTTGCCAATTCCTGCATAATTTCAGGAAGATTTTTACTTGAGGGGCGATATACAACAGGCTGCCCAAAAATTGCCGAAATCATTTCAGCAGATACATCAAAAATACAGGTAAATGGGAAATATATAGGTTTCATTTTTTTTCAGTCGCTCTCTCGTCTTTTATGGTTATTCCACGAACTGTCAGTTGATCACGAATCTTGTCGGCAAGAGCCCAATCTTTTTCCATCCTGGCCTTATCTCGTTGTTTAATCAGGCGTTGAATTTCAGGATCGGAAATATTGTCTCTAAGGTCGAATATTTTCAGCACCGAATCTATATTTCGAAAAGCATCCACAACCCGCAGGGCGCCAATCGGATCAATCATTTTCTTTAGTACAAGGATGTTTATCTGTTTGAGAATTTTAAAAATAGAGGCCATTGCCACTGAAATATTCAGGTCATCATCCATGGCTTCGGTAAAACCGTGCTTGATATTGTATAGAAGCTGATCCAGTTCAGGATATGGAGCGCCCTCTTTTATGTTGAGCAGGGCATGCACGCATGAATCAAGCCTTTTCAGAGAATGTTTGGCGCTGTCAAACCTGTCAACGGACAAGATTACAGGTTTTCTATAATGACTTGCAATAAGCCAATATCTGATAACCCTTCCAGAATAGCCTTTAGCGTTTAAATCCGCAAGTGTGATGCCGGCCTTATTTTCATCCATTTTTTTGCCGTCAACCAATACCCTGTCGCAATGCATCCAGTATTTTGCCATGGGGTTTCCGGTAACAGCTCCGGCTATTGCCATTTCATTTTCATGATGCGGAAATACAAGCTCTCTGCTGCTTGTATGGATATCAAAACTTTCCCCAAGGTATTTCATGGATATGGCCGCGCATTGAAGATGCCATGAGGGACGAACATTGCCCCAGCCTGTTTTTACATATATTCCTCTTTTCAGCTCCGAAAGCTTGGACCTTTTCAGGAGCGTGAAATCTCTGGGGTTGTCCTTTTCATATTCATCGAGATCTACAGTGGCTCCAAGTTTTATCTTGTCTATATTTATACCCGACAGCCTGCCGTAATCGGAAAAACGGGAAATATCAAAGTATATGGAATGAAGTTTTTCATATGCAAAGCCTTTGTTGACAAGTTTTTCAGCCAATGCAACCATATCTTCGACATGCTCGCTTGCCCTGGGATATTTATCGGCAGGCTTTATGTTTAAGGTCTTTAGATCCGTCATAAAGGACTCGATATGTTTGCCGGTAAATTCAGAAAGGCTAAGACCTGCCTTTTCAGAACCATGTATGGTCTTATCATCCATGTCCGTAATATTCATGATGTGTGTTACGGAGTAGTTTCTGTATTCAAGATACCGGCACAACAGGTCGGCAAAAACAAGACGCCGGCATTCTCCCATGCCTATCCTGGCATTTGCCGTAGGGCCGCAGGAATATATCCCAACCTTTCCGGCAACAATCGGCTTAAAAGGCTCCTTGCTTTTGCTCATGGTGTTGAACAGTCTCAACTTAGCCATGTCTCGTGCATCGAAAAGGGATGTGCTCAGGTATCGCTCCCCTCCATCCGGAAATATTACTACAATCGTGCCCTCAGCCATAGTTTTGGCTTCTTTGCGGGCAATAACCATGGCCGCGCCGCTGCTCATACCTGCAAAGATTCCTTCCTCCTTTGCAAGACGTCTCGTCATTTCAAAGGCTTCTTCGTCGTCGATATTTACTTTTTTGTCTAATAGTTTTTTATCGAATATTTCCGGACGATAAGCCTCCTTCATATTCTTTAATCCCTGGATTTTATGATTAAGGTACGGCTCGACGCCGACTATGCAGATA
Organism: Candidatus Desulfaltia sp.; assembly: GCA_030656555.1. Taxonomy (GTDB): domain Bacteria; phylum Desulfobacterota; class Desulfobacteria; order Desulfobacterales; family ETH-SRB1; genus Desulfaltia. The sequence continues at coordinate 23,954 of JAUSPN010000107.1, forward strand.
TCGGGATTATATTCCTTCAGTCTTTTTGAAAGGCCCATAACGGTTCCTGTGGTGCCCATTGTAGCAACAACCATTGTAACCTTTCCCGTAGTCTGCTCCCAGATTTCTTCTGCAGTACCATAGTAGTGGGCTTGCCAGTTGGCCGGATTATTAAACTGATCCGTCATAAAATAGATTTCCGGATTTTCGCGAGCCAGGCGATAGGCCTCCTCTATAGCGCCGTCCGTGCCAAGATGGCTTGGGGTAAGCAAAATGTCTGCGCCGCGAGCCTTCAGTATCTTCTGCCGTTCAACACTTGCCGATTCAGACATGGTCAGCAGGAGTTTATATCCTTTGATAGAGCATACCAGGGCAAGTCCGATACCGGTATTTCCACTTGTTGCCTCTATAACGGTCTTGTCCGTGGTGAGCTCGCCCGATTTTTCCCCGGCTTTAATCATGAAAATGGCGGCCCTGTCCTTGATTGAACCTCCGGGATTAAGATATTCGAGCTTTGCCAGGATTTTTACCTTAGGATTTGGATTGAGCTTTTTTATTTCAACAAGTGGTGTGTTCCCTATGGTATCTAATATTGAATAGTTCATAGTCTTTTTTGAGTTAAGAGAATTTGGTTGTCAATGCATTAATTATCTGTTGCTTAACCTGATTTTCGCTTTTTGATGCATCTATTACACAAAACCGCTTGGGCTCAAGACGCGCAAGTTCAAGGTAGCCTGCTCTGATTTTTTTATGAAATGAAAGGGTTTCTTTTTCAAACCTGGTTTCACCACCGCTTCTTGAGCCGTTATCAATCTGTTTCCATGCCCGTGAAAGGCCGATTTCAGGCAAAAGATCGAGCAGGATAGTAATATCCGGTTTTAAGCCGTCAACCGTCATCTTGTGTAATCCGGTTATCAGCTCTATGTCAAGACCTCGCGCATAACCCTGATAAACCAGCGTGGCATCGAAAAAGCGGTCGCATATTATTGTTTTACCTTCGGATAAAGCAGGATTTATCAGTTCTTTTATATGCTGCACCCTATCCGAACAATACAAAAGAAGCTCACATACAGGCTCCATGTTTCTATTTTCCGGATCAAGGAGGATCGACCGGATTTTTTTTCCGATTTTTGTGCCGCCCGGCTCCCTTGTAACCATACAGTCATAACCCTTGTCTTCAAGAAATTCGACTATATTTTTTATCTGGGTTGTTTTGCCAGAGCCTTCTATTCCTTCAAGAGTTATAAACATAATAAGTAACCGTTCACGGTTGTCGGTTCACGGTTCACAGTTTTTTAACCGTGAACCGATAATTGTAAGCCGTAAACGGTTATATTCTCCTCTACCTTTTGTTTTTTTCAACTGCAAACGGTTATTTTTATTTTTTACCAATATAAAAATGGCGTTCCAGCAATCTATGATACGATGTCCAGATTTCGTTTGGGTCTTCGGTTGCTATAAACTCGCGAATGCAGTTAACCTTGGAATCTATCTCGTCAATATAATTCAGCAATACCGCCTCAATGGTTTTAGGCGGTTCCGGCGACCCGAACTCCCTGATTCCATGATGGCTCACAATCATATGTTTGAGCAAAATTGCCTGATCCTCGGGGAAATCTTTTATCTTTCTAAGTTTTTTATCAAGCATTTCGATTCCGATAACAATATGATTAAGAAGCCTGCCTTTAACCGAATAGTCAATACTGAATTTATAATCAAATTCAATTGTCTTGCCAATATCATGAAGAACCGCACCTGTAAGAAGGAGATCTCTGTCAATTCCTTTGTAATAGTCTTTGTAGTGCCCTGCAATTTTATTGGCCAGAATTGCCGTAGAAAGAGTATGCTCAAGCAGGCCACCAAGATAGGCGTGATGCATTTTTTTTGCCGCAGGAGCGGTTTTAAATTTGCGAACAAAATCTTCGTCATTCCAAAAAGCTTCAAGCAACTCTTTTAAATATCCGGTTTCTATGGAAGCGGTTGTTTTTAACAGGCGTACATACATATCATCAATATTAAGATCCGTTGCAGGGATAAAGTCTAACGGGTTTATCGAGTCGGGCGAAACAGCCACCATTGTTTTTACACCAAGCTGGAGTATTCCCTTGTATTCTGAAATTTTCCCATTGATATGCACAAAACCGCCTGCAGTTATACCGGAGACTTGATCGACGTTATCCCATACCACCCCCTTTATGCTTCCGCTTTTATCGGAAACAGTGATATTTAAAAAGTTTTTCCCGTCCCTTTTCTGAGATAGAGTCTTTTCAGACAACACAAAAATGTCATCAACAGTATCACCGGCTTTGATTGTGTTTATAAACTGCTTTTTCATGCTGAAACACCATGTTTAAATTTGTGGTAATTATTTAGCCACAGATTTACGCTGATCATCACTGATATTTTTTACAAAAACTCCATCTCTGTGATTTCTTTGTATTTAAAACCATCTGTGTGAATCTGTGGCTGAATAGTTACTTTAATTCTTTGTAATTCTTGAACATTCCACTCGAACCCTCGAACCCTTGAACCTTTGAACCTTTGAACCTTTGACCCGGTGCCTATTTGCTTATATTCCACCTTTTAATATCTTCAATCGCATCGTAATCGGTCATATCGCATTTTATCGGGGTTATAGAGATAAAATTCCGGCCAATTGCAGCCCCATCAAAATCGGGATTTTTATAGGAGGTTTGGGGATCGCTTCCCTGCCAGTAATATGTCCGGTTTCGCGGGTCGGTTCTTTTTTCAACATATTCGGTGAAAAATTCGATTCCCTGTCTGCTTATGCAGATTCCGGCTATATCTTCCCAGGGCATATCAGGGATGTTAACATTAAGAAATGTTCCGGAAGGCAGTCCTTTATTCCAAACATTTTCCGCAAGTTTTTGTATAAAACCTGTAGCATCATCATAATTTTCGATTTGATGTCCGTGCATCGATACCGATATTGCCTGTATGCCATATAAAGTAGCCTCTTTAGCGGCGGCAACGGTCCCTGAATAGTTGATATTGACGCCGACATTTGCGCCTGGATTTATCCCTGAAATTACGATGTCTGGTTTGTTGTCGAGTATTTCAAGAAGGCCGAGCTTAATGCAATCAGCAGGGGTTCCGTTTACGGCATATCCCATATAGCCGCCATTTACAGCAACCATGGTCGCGCGAAGCGGTTCATGCAGCGTTATGCCGTGTCCTACCGCACTCCGCTCACGATCAGGAGCTATTACAGCTACGGAATGTTGATTGGAAAATCTTGCATATAAGGCCCATAGCCCGTCAGCATAAATGCCGTCGTCATTTGTCAGGAGAATATTCATCTTAAAAGGGGATGTCATCATCCCTGGTTTCAGAGCCCTGCGGCGCAGGCATATCCGGTCCCGCAACACGGGATTTATCAATATATGATCCGCCTGCATTACTTGAGTCTTTTGCGCCGAGAAACTGTATGTCAGATGCAATAATTTCTGTGGTATGGCGCTTATTCCCATCCTTGTCTTCCCAGCTTCGGGTTTGAATACGGCCTTCAACATAAATCTGCTTGCCCTTTGCAAGGTATTCACCGCATATCTCTCCAAGCTTGCGCCAAGCAACAACACGATGCCATTCTGTCCTTTCTTTCTTTTCGCCTGTATTTTTATCTTTCCACTCCTCAGATGTTGCTATGGAAAAGCTGGCTACGGCCGTGCCGTCCGGAGTATATCGAAGTTCAGGGTCACTGCCCAACCTGCCTATCAGCATTACTTTGTTTAAACCTGACATGTTTTACCTCCTTGAATATTGATAAATTCGTCAAAAATCGAATTTATCAGATGTTAGGTGTTATAATCACTATTGGCTGATAGATACAGGAATCTATCCGTTGTGTCAATCAGAGCAAGAACTATTGATTAAAACTATCTAAACAGGGAAAGTATCTTGCCAGGCAAAGGCTCTGCAGAGCTAAGCGCCCCATGAGGACATACCTCTATACAGCAGTAGCACCTGATACACCTGTCATAGTCAAAACCTATCCCTTTTTCCTGTTTAGCAATAGCCTTTGTGGGACAGTATTGCCAGCATTCACCGCATAATTGACAGATATGATTATTTACTAAAGGCCTCTGGAGCAGGTGCTTTCGCATGAATTTATGAAACACTTTCGGCCCGAACATAAGAGAGGTTTGCGCTGGAAGCAAAAAATCATTAACCATATAAAAATCTCCGCTTATATGTATTTTGTTGCTGACCAGCCCTGTTTTTTTTGCCTCTTTTACGGTAAGCAGATTATCTGGTTCCACCCCCAACATGCTGCATACAGCCATGTCTGCGGCAGAAGCATTATCGCTTCCGACAAGTATGCCCAGATGCCGTGGAATGCCGCTTTTGCCCGGACCCTGCCCTTCCATGGCTAAAATGCCGTCAATTATGGTAATCGACGGTTTTATTGCATTGTAAATTTGAACAAGGAGTTTTGCAAAGATTTCCCTGTCAACGCCGCTTCTAAAATGCCATTCCGGTTTTTTTAAACCTACAATGCATCCAAACATGTTTTTTACGCCAAGGGTAAGAAGCATCTGGGAGTGGGTTTTAAGTTTTGCCAGGTTTATCACGACATCGGCTTCAACAGCATCCTTTGCAATATCTATACTGCCGAAAGGTTCGCCGATATCTACCTTTACGGAGGTTTGGAACTCTTTAAATTCAACGCCAATATCTTTAAGGGTTTTCTTATATCCGCCCTCTTTGAGTATCTTTTCAAATGAACCGGTAGCAGGGCTATCGGAAATCTGAACATAACCTCCTTTACTTTGAATATATTCGGCAACTACCCTGACAACAAGCGGATGGGTAAGAATCGCTTTTTCAGGTTTGGCCGGCAAAAGAAGATTCGGCTTAACAAGAACCCTGTCCTGTCTTTTAATACAATCTCCAGATATGGAGTCAATCATCTCAAAAAGTATCGGCTTTAAGGTTTCATAATCATATACAGCTTTTTTGAATATTACTTTATGCATTTGTTTTTACCCGCAGTGAAGGTAGGCGCCTTGCCGAGAAACTATTATATTTATAATATTTTTTATCAAGTAATTTTATAATAATGCAAGCTTTGCACTTCTTATTACCAATAAGCATGTGACTGCTGTAATCTATCAACTCGCTCAATTATGTTTTCTTGCTACAGGGAATCTTCGACCGTAAGGGCATAAGAAAGAGAAATAGGTGGATGTTAATGGGGAAAACCTCTAAACTAGAAAGGACATCACAAGGAAAGTCAAAAAGACATTGCAGCTTGTGCGGCTCGAGGGTTTTGGAAACCGTCCTGCAACGAAATTAAATTAATATTTGTGTTCCAATTACTTTTTCAAGTGTCTCTTCCTTGGTTTTACATTCAATACATAGAGTTGCAACCGGTCTCGCCTTTAGACGTTTTATAGAAATCTCTCCACCACATCTTTCACAAATCCAAAATGTGCCGTTTTCAATTCGTTCAAGGGCGTTTTTGATTTTCTTGATAAGTCTGCTTTCTCTGTCTCTGATACGAAGAGTAAAATTTCTGTCTATCTCAATAGAAGCTCTGTCAAGAGGATCACCATAACTATTGATCTCCTCACTCATGTCCGCTACTGAAGAACCAGCCTGATTCAAAAGCTCTTTCATCTGGTCGTTTAGAAGCCTTTTAAAAAATTCAAGTTCTTTTTCTTTCACAATTATATCCCTTTCAAGATCACGCCCTTCGTGGGACGAAGGCGAGTTTTTCAATTTTAGCGTATTGAGCTTTAGAAGCGTTCAAAAGGATTAAACCGGTGATAGAGAATATCGCTAATATATTTAAACTAAACATGTTTTTGAAAACCGCTATAAAGGTTGATTCGGTAAAGTTGGCTTTACTTCATGAAAAGCCTGGAAGATTTCCACTGTTTCCTTTTCTTCCAGGCGCCTCTGTGGAAGGCGTCGCTGGCAAGAAGGGGAAGTGTAATGGTGGCCTCACCAAATACCATCTGCTGGTACTTCAAGTCTACTTTACCCCACGAGCACGCTTCTTTGAGCGTAGACCCTGATAGTCCACCATCCCGTTCATCAGCCACTGTGATTTGAATGGCATATTTGTGCATGGGCTTTTCTTTTCCTAATATGTCTGTAGCCACCACTATGTCCTGGGTAAAATTCTTGGGCACACCACCACCTATCATTATTATACCCGTGTCTTTCGCCGCGATTTTGATCTCTGTCAGCTCACGGAAATCTCGAACAGAGTCGATGGTAAGATGTTCTTCCTTGTTTTGCCATTGATGATAGACCAGTCCAAAACCAGCAGAGCAATCTGAAAATGCAGGAACAAAGATCGGCACGCCCTTTTTATAAGCAGAGTAAGTTACTGACCTTTCCGCTTTTAACCCTTCTTTTTCTAAATAGACTCCCATGGCGTGGATGAATTCTCTTGAAGAATGGGGTTTAGGAGGTAACGTATCAGCTATCTTTGCTATAGTCATGTCACAGATTCGCAGTTCATCTTCGTCAATATAGGTATCATAAATTCGATCAATGGCAAGTTTTTGCAACTCCATATCGTCCACAAGCGGGTTTCCAATGTAGTGCTTAAAACCAAGGGCTTCAAAAAAATCCTGGTCCACAATTATAGCCCCCGTAGATACTATGCAATCCACCATGTTGTGATCTATCATATCCGCTACAACATGTTTTAACCCCGCACTGAATAGAGAGCCCGAAAGTGTTAAAATAATTTTACAGTCTTGATCCGACAGCATACGATCGTAGATGTCGGCCGCAATGGAAATGTTTCTTGCCTGAAAAGCCATTGAAGCAAAACTATTTATGATTGGTCTTGCATCAAACTTTTTTATGTCGATATGCTCAACCGGTTTTCTTAAAAAATCTTTTTTCTTATTCAATTTTTCCCTCTTTTTGAAAAGATCATGCTTAAAATCCTGTAGACCAATTTGGCTGCCATAAAATCCGGGGCTCTATTGGTGGGATTGGGTAAGAGCTCTGTTATATCTATTCCGACCACTTCTTTTTCCATTATGACTGATCTCATTAGCTTTATCAAAGTATACCAATCCAATCCGCCTGGCTCAGGAGTTCCAGTGGATGGCATGCTGGAGGGGTCAAAAACATCTAGATCAATAGTAATATATACGTTATGAGTTAATTCATTTAAAATTTTTTGGGTTACATTTGAACCATTAAGAATTTCATGTGCAAAAAATGTGCGATCGCTATTTAATCTCTCAAGTTCAGAGGAATCCATACTTCTAATACCTACCTGAACATAAGGGCAAATTTCACCGATCCTTGACATAACACAGGCATGATTGTATTTGCTGCCTTCATACTCTGTTCGTGTATCTGAATGAGCGTCTAATTGCAAAACCGAAACATCTCTGACTTTTTCTGCAATTGCCCTAACTAACCCAACAGAAATCGTATGTTCGCCACCTATGCCAACTATAAATTTGCCATCATTCAAGAGGGATCTTGCACGATCACAAACAACATCGACCATTGCTTCCGGGTCATCGGGACAAGAAACTGGATCAATAGTAACTATCCCGCGTTTGAAAACTTCCGAATTGGTTTCAATGTCGTACAATTCCATATTGGCAGAAGCATCCAGCAAGGCTTGAGGGCCACGATCTGAGCCTTTAATCCAAGTAGATGTGCCATCGTAAGGAATCGGCAAAATTGCAATCGATGCTTTCTCATACCGGCAGAATTTTTCAGGAATGCAGCCATAAGAACCGGAGTATGTGTTTGTTTTCATGAAAACACACCTTTGTTATGCGATTTTGATAGCTGCCGGGAAAGCTGCGCCACGTTCCTGAACATGATATAGGGCAGATTTTGATTGGAAGAATTGGGTTACATAGTCCCTGGCCATATCCACATCAAATGGTTTGCATGAAAACAGATCAACAAATACAAAGCGCTTCCCGGGATAAGTATGAAGAGAGATATGGCTCTCAGCAATAATAACCACTCCGGTAATACCTTCGTCTTCTGGTACAGGTGCGCTGTATCTAAACACATAGGGTTGCGTTATCTTTGTCATACCGATAATATCCGGCAAATCGCTCAATAATTTAAAGCAAGCCTCAAGATCGTCCAAGATTATCGGATTACAGTCGCTCAAGTCCAGCATTAGATGGGGGCCGTATCCACATGTCTGCTTCTTCATTTTTCATAAATTCTCCTTACCAATAATGGTTTCAATCTTAGCCTACGTAAAGAACCAAAAAAACATACCGCAAATGTTTTTTCAGAGTACCTTTATTTATTATAAGATTGCATCTTTTATGGCCTTGCCTGCTTTAAACTTTATTGCATAACGGGCCTCAATAGTCATTTTTTTGCCGGTTGCAGGATTTACTCCCTGACGGGCCTTACGATAAACTTTTGAAAAGGTACCAAAACCAGTGAGTGTGATTTTGCCATCCTTCTCCTTGATTGCTTCCATAATACCATCAATAAACGAGTTAAACGCTTTGCCTGCTTCGGCCTTTGAGATACCGGCATCTTTTGCCATCTGCTCAATTAGTTGTGTTTTTGTCATTATACTTTCCTCCTTTGTCTGTTTGAAACGCAAAAGCTAGCACATTCCCCGCTGCTTGCGGCGGGGAGCTTCAATAAAGCGTTTTGTCTAAAGCCCAGAAGGCTTAATAATAATTTAGTTAAATGTCAATAATAATAATGAACTACCCCGCCCCATTAAAATTCTTCTTTCCATTTTTTTTTCAAAAAAGGCGAAAGAAAGGATTCTATTCTCTTTTTGTGGCTTAACGGCAAATACTTAAATCCTTTAATATCACCAACGCAGTCTTCCGAACCGCAAAAACATGTGAAAGAGCAGCCCTGGTCTATCAGATCATATTCAGACGTATTGTAATCGAAAGTCAATTCTTGCCCTTTCTGAATATCTTTCATGGCCATCAGATTTAATTGTTTAAAATCGATATAGCAATTAGGGTTACAGCTATGATTTAAACTCTCATCGGCTGTTCCATCTGATTCCAAAAATACGTCTTCATCGAGTTGCAATACAGCATTGGGATTTTTCACGTTTTTTCTGGAAATCGGTTTTCCAAAAAAGCTTAGAATTACTTCACCCCCTCTTATATACTCTCTTGCAATAATTCCATTACCCTTAATTGCAATGTTTATAATAGCGACAAACTCACATGGCTTCATGCTTACCGATTATCATCTATTTTTAATCTGTAATTTTTTACTGTAATGGTCTTGCAACCTTTGATCGCCTTTCTGACTACGCCGTCCACCTCTATCTCATGTCTTATAAATTCCAACAGTTCTTTTCCTTTTTCATCTTGTTCAATCATATACTCCTGCTCATCTAAACCTGAAATAACAGCAGCAAGTGCAATCCCTTCCTCATCCCATTCCACCGGAATCACAATGCCTCTGACCGTAGTCGGTTTGTCGACAAATCTCCCTTTTTTATTTGCCTTCTTTCCAAGGAATTCTCTTATCATATTCAGCCGTTACTGTACTTCTGTTTATTCAGGCTTCATTGGATAGGCATCCACAGGTTCATATCACGACTTCCATCCAAAAGCACTATCCGTGTCAAAGCTATAATCTGTTGATATTTAAAGGTTTATTGGGGTTGGTTCAAGTTGCCATCGGAACTATACGTTCTTGTTGAATCAAAAAACAGGAACCGATAGTACCGGTTTTGAACCGCAAAAGCGAGCGCATTCCCCGCTGCTTGCGGCGGGGAATGCGAGCGAATCCAAAAAGGGTAAACTTCCTTACGGTCGAAGATTCCCCACTGCTTGCGGCGGGGAGCTTCAATTATATGTGTTTGTAAGGCTTAGTGGTTCAATTAGTGGTAGTTTTGGCAAGGAACTTGCTTTTAAAAAGACGAATAAAAATTGATAGTAATTTTAATCATCCATTATCAAAACAGGGGTTACTAATGCAAAAGCAAGTTAAAAAAGATTATAAAATCCGGATAAAAAAGAAAAATGATACAGGTAGAAAATGCAAAATTTGCGGTAAGGACCCTTACCCAAACTATTTCTATTGCCCTGCCTGTCATCATAGAATTGGTCATCACGATGAAAATGATAATATTATCAAAATGCTTTAGGGTCTTATTTATTTTATGGTTTTTAATACCCCGGCCGCCATCCGCTATCGGCAGGGTAACCATGCAAAAAGGGAGATGATGGCGGGGAACCATGTTCCCCGTCATCATATAAATTGGTTTTTATTCTATATCTTTAACTTCATAGGAAGTAACAGTAATAATTTTCTCTCCCCCATTACTCTCTTGAATTGTTCCACTTACTTTTACGGTTTTGCCAATATATTGAAGAACAACCTCATTGCCCTTGTCAGTATCCGCCACTTCGTAAATTTGTCCATCTTCAGCTATAATTTGATAATTATCATTAACCTTCCCTTTAACAGTGATTTCTTCACATAATACATTTGTTGAAAGAAACATTGAAACCATTAGAAAAACTATAACGCTAACTGCAAAAATCGATCTTTTTCTTTTCATACTATTACCTCCGTTATTTATATTTATAATTGATGGTTATTCTGAACGGTATTTCAGAAAGCATCTTTATAGAAAGCAACAGTTGTGCCACTTTGTTAAGACTCAAACAAACATCATTAAACCCACTGAAACTATTAGCAATTTATTTTTTCAATATTGTTTATGCGGGTTTCAGGTGACATAATTAATTTAATAAGAACAAATAGTTCTGTTTTTTTTATTGAAGGCTTTAGGCTTTTCGTGCAATATGTGAAAAAAAGACTTGAGGTTTTTGAGCCGCGATAATGAATTGCTCTGATTTCAATCGCTATTGATACTACCGTGGAGGTATGGATGAAAAGCGTTTTAGTCCATTATAAAAACCCTTGCCCTCAGGGCAAGGTCAGAGTTCATTGGCTTTGCCTTTTGAACGACCCATTGTTACATCCAGACCTGAGTTGTCCCAACAGCATCAGGAAAGGAGTAACAAATGAGTCGTTTTCG
>JAUSPN010000095.1 GCA_030656555.1 Candidatus Desulfaltia sp.
AACCTTAACTCTGCTTTTTAGGGAATATCTTGAGTCCAAGTTTCTCATCCATCTCCCGTACCTTCTTTGGCACCTCGGTAATCAACCCTCCCTCCTTCAAATCAATATGATAAACCCTGCTATACTTGTGCAACAAATCAATCGGAGTAATCTTGCGATTCAAACCAGCCTTCTTCAATAGATTCTCAATCGTACAATGTATGTAAAGGGAGATGAATGAAATAAAAACGTGTCCAAATACGGCCTCATCACTCTGCAAATATAATTTATCTGCATCAAGAACAGTCTTGTAAGTATCGAACATCTTCTCAACAGTTTCTCTTTTCTTAAACAACTCAAAAATCTCACATTCCTCAACATCCAGATTGGATATGATCAGGATTTGTCCTGCACGTTTCATCTTTTCATTGAGCTGCTTCTTATCTATTTTTCCTCCATCCATCTGCTTGTACAGTGTTTTCTGCTCTTCAAGCTTTAAATCCTGGTCATCAAAAAGATAAAGGGTGTATTTATCGAACGTCTTTTTCCCGCACCGTATCAGACGATTATGGTACGTGAAATGCTCATTAAGATGAATGCGGTTTTCATAATATTTACTGTTCCTTCTTGTAGGAAGTATATACGACACATCCATCATCCCACCAAGAAATTTCACCGTATCATCGGAAAAGAAACCCCTATCCAGAATCAATGTTTTGCCTTTAACATCAATTTCCTTAATTGAGTTATACAGCGTGGAGATATCCCTTACACTCCCTGGGATGGATCGTATCATTGCCGGTAAACCGGTATCAGCACTGCACAAAAGTGCAAGATTGATCTGCGGCACATGTAGATGTTCTTTGTTATATCCCTTCTCTGCCTGAGCTATGCTCATGGAGCGCGTGAACACGGAACTAAGGTCATATACCAGTTGATTGCTTTGATTGGTCAGTTCTTTGAAAATTATATTTTGACTAACACGGTTTATGCCTACATTATGCAATACTTTTGAGAGGTTTTTTGGATTCAGTTGTGGATCGATATTTTCAACATTATAGAGTTTCTCCCACGATTCTTTTGCGCGTTTCATGGGTACATACCCATTGATACGAACCATTGCAAGTGAATATATTTCTTCCCAGCAATCGGGGAATGCATCCATCAATAGTGGTTTGAGTGATTTCATTGATTCATGCAAGACCATTGAATTGCCATATTCCGTGACATTTCTGACATCGGATGAAGTTAGTTCTTTTCGCTTTCTTGATTCTACGAGTCCTTCTTTCGGATCGAGTTTACCAAGATATTTGGAGGTTTTTCTTGACTTTTTTAGTTCTTTGTCCCAGTAGGTCGTTGAGTGATAGACGTAGTGGTTTTCGCCGATCACTTTCACTTCAAGGCACTTTGTGCCTTTCATTCTCTGCTCTTCTAACCAGTTCTTTGCCCATTGATCCATATTCAGTAATTAGGGAATAGTAATATATAAAGTTATCGAATTTAATCAGGTGCATGCAACGACAAATAGAAAAATTAAGAGAAGATATGCCCTATTCCGACGGAGTTAAGGTTATATAATTATATAGTTCGAGTTAAATCGACCGAAGGGAGATTTTTCTCGTTTCAATTTTGGAACCATTCAAATTGAGTTAACCACAACGGTTTTTATAATTTTATTATTAGTATTATATTCTGTTACTTAAATATTTGATTATATAACCCTTCCGCACTTAATTTTTTTAAAAAGAAAGCATAAATCACATAATCCCAGTATAAGCACAAAAAATATCCAAACACCACCCATGTCCCAAACAACCATTCCCACCCCAGAAATCCTCGCACCCGTCGGCGACCGTGAATCCCTGCTTGCTGCCCTAACTCAAGCACATTAAACTAAATTATGTGGTGCCCTGCCCAGTTCGAAATCCCGAACAGCGCATGATAAGTATTACAATAGGCGCGAGGGTGGGCAAGATGAGTTAAAGGGCGCTGGATTTGGGAGATAGGGAGGGGAGGTTTTCGAGGGTTTGAATAGCTGCATTTGCACTTTTTTAAGAAATATAGGTAACTCTGATTTTTTGTATGGGGTTGTTGATTGCCAGTAACTAACCTATTTTAAAAAGCAATTCTGTATTATTATTTTAGTTATTAATGAAAATTTAGTTATTCTTTTTTGATGATTGGGAATAATACTCTTTAAACTCATGCACATCAACATTAATTATCCAAGTCAAAATTTGTGATTTCTGACATTTTTCGTAAAGATTCTCAAATTCATCATTACCACATAGTTCTTCAATTGATTTTAGATTATCAATATTAATAGAAAGAGAGCGATTTAGATGGTTTAACCTACTTATGAATTTTTTTTCTTCTTTACGTGTGAGACGACTCTCTAGTTTATATTCTGCATCTACATCTTCAATTTCAGTATAAATAATGAATCCGATTAACCAAAGGCATGCAAGAGCTTCTTCAAGAGGTTTGTTTAACGATTTTTTAAAAGACTGCTTAGCTAAATCGCCCAAATAACTGAGGGCGTTTTCATCAAAATCCCATATATGTTCATGCGTTGATTCTAAACCCCAATACAAACTTTTCTCGATTAAAAGGATATATTTATCTTTAAAATCATCTTGAATAAATCTAACCCCTAGATTTTTGATTGCACCTTGTTGTTTTTCTAAAGTCCCATAGTAAATATTGGATGAATAAAGGCTCATATATGTAGAAATTTCAGATAGCATCTTGCAAACGATTTCTTCTTTTGTTTCACTAGAACATTGAGTAATTATTTTAATATATTGAGTACCAATTGCCTCCACTATTCGAAATAATTTATTGTCTCCGGCGACTTCCAAATTTTTAGAAAGAATGTGTGCTATATTGTTTATATTTTGGGAGTCATTGTTATGTAAGGTCATCTCCCCTAGACGACCAAGTTCTTCTATTCGATGAACTGCAGAAGCTTGTTCTTTGGAATCGATAGACTCAGCAATTTCTTCTCCTAAATTTTTCACGCCTACATCATATAATATTTTTCTATTTATATTGTACATGAATGGATAAAGTGATAATATGCAAAAAGTGGCAGAAATGAAAACAAGAACTGGAAAATAGTATCCCGATTGAATCATGGCTAATGATGTGATAATTGTAACAAAATAAACAGTCATAAATATTTTCATGTCTCTACCCATAAACAATTCAAAAGAATAATATTTGTTGGATAATTGGATAAATATTGTTAAAATTATAAAGATTAGGGCAAAAAGTGATGCCAAAATTGTGGCTATTGTGCTAAATAATACCTCATAATTTGGAGAGTGTTGAGTTAAAGAATTAAATGAAAAATCTCCATATTTTAGCAAAATTCCAATTATTATAGAAATAATTAAAGTTGTATGATAATTTAATATATTGCTTTTCCTAATATCCATGTAATGTTTATTGAAAGTTATTCAATTTAAGAGTTGTTAGATTTAGTGATTATTCTTATCAAAGAGGTTTTGAAATTCAAATCCCTTCCTTTGCTTTTTTCTTTAAATAAGCCACTTACTCTAAATTATCATGTTAGAGAGGTAAGGGATTTCGGATAAGAGAGTTTATAGTAAGTGATTAAAATCTAAAAAATTAGTTTCCTCAATAATTAATTGGTCGTTTTTTTCTTGAAGATACGTAAGTATTCTCATTATGTAATCCAGAATTATAATAAATTCATTTTCAATAATAACACCAAACACAGGTCTTTTCATCCATCTTTTATATATTTGCCTTTTTTTCTCATTAGAGTGTGCTAACTCACCATATATTATTATATCAAATATTTCCCTTTTAGACAATTCTTTTTCATTTTCTTTAATATTAAGTTGTTTATCTGGAGTATCTAGATAATCATTGAGATTTTTCAATGCATCTTTGAATAATCCTTTTTTTTGGTTGCCACTAGGAAGTTTATCATATATTTTTGCAATATTTCGTAAGCTTATTTTTTCATTATCTTGTATGAAATATCTCAATGTCAAAACAAAAGCTTCTATAGACTCTTTTTCTGGAAATCTCTTTTCAATCATTAGATCCTTGTCTTTTTCCCAAGATATGGTAAAGCCTGTTTTCTGGGAAATGACATGTTTTACAAAGCTGTTTTCTTTTAACCTATCAACTTTTTCATTAAATAATTCTAATGTTTTAAGTTCACTTAGATTTAACATAATATATCCTACATTTTAATTAAATTTAAACATTTTCATTTTTGTTTAAAAAATAATTTTAGCTGAATAACTGCACACTACAACCTTTAAAGCGGCAGACCTGACATTTTCAAGGAAATCTCATTATTAACTCATTCCAGCCGCAGTTTGTTTGAAATCTACGAGACATCCACTCCAAAACAACCCCCCAAACCAAAGCATAAATCACATAAGCCCAGTATAAGCACCAAAATTATCCAAACACTACCCATGTCCCAAATCACCCCAACCTCCCCAGAAATACTCGCGCCCGCCGGCGACCGTGAATCACTGCTTGCTGCCCTGAAGGGGGGCGCAGATGCCGTCTACCTCGGAATACGTGACTTCAATGCAAGATGGGGAGCAACGAACTTCGAACTCGATGAACTGGAAGACGCCATCGACTTAGCCCACTCGCACGACACAAAAGTCTTTCTTGCACTCAACATACCCGTCAAACAGGACGAGATACAGGACGCACTTGACATAATAGACAGCGCCTACTCCTTCGGGATCGATGCAATAATAATGGAAGACCCGGGGCTATTGCGGATCATCAGGGAAACATACCCTGACCTCAAACTCCATGCAAGCACCCAGATGACAATACACAATACAGCCGGCGCACAATTTGTAGAGGACATTGGAGCCGATCGGGTCATACTCTCAAGGGAACTCGATACCACAGAACTCAAGAACATAATAGATAACACCCGCATCGAAGCAGAAGTATTCGTACACGGTGCCCTTTGCTACTCATACTCAGGTCGATGCCTCTTCAGCAGTTTCATCAGTGGCAGGAGCGCAAACCGTGGAGCATGTGCCCAGCCATGCAGACTGCGATACAGGTTCATAGTCGATGGACTCGATATAGACAACTCAAAGATCGGGATAGGTGATTATCCGATCAGCAATGCCGAACTCTGCACACTCCCCGAAATCGACAGGATCGTCAACACAGGTGTAGTAAGCCTCAAGATCGAAGGCAGAATGAAAAGAGGCGAATACGTAACAAAAAGCGCAAGCGCCTACAAGTCAGCAGTCGAGAAACTAAAAAGCAATGGATTTCTCGACAAAGACGAGATCGAAACAGACCAAAAAGAACTCACAAAACTATTCTACCGCGGATTCACAAAAGGTTTCATGCTCGGAGAGAGCGATGTCACCCATCCAAAATACAGCTCGAACTACGGATTATTCCTTGGCAAAGTCTCAGACATCGCAGATTTCAGATACACCACCAGTCTCAAAGTGAAACTCCGCGAAGATTTCAATGCAAAAGACGGCATCGGTATACAGACCCGAACAAGGATGCTTGGCTCGGCTGTCAACGTCCTGAAAATTGGTGAAGAGCGAGTCGAAAGTGCAAAAGCCGACGACAACGTCATACTTGAGATCAGCTCAAAGACCGGCAAATCCGTAGACATCGGTGATGAATTATATATCACAACAGACCGCCATCTATTGAACAGGTTGCAGGAAACAGACCTCAAAACATCCCCTGTCAACATTAATGTCACAGCAAGAAAAGATGAGACACTCAAGATCGAGATCGAAAGGGCATCAGGGGAAAAAGGCGAAGCAGAAGGCGTAGTATTTGAAGACGACTACGTTGTTCAGCAAGCCATGAAAGCCCCAACCACCGAAGAAAAGATCAAAACGATAATTGAAAAACTGGGTGACACACCCTTCGCTGCCGGATCTGTGGACGTTGTAGCAGATGAGGATATCTTCATCCCCATAGGTGTACTAACAAATGCAAGGCGCGAAACCGCAGACCTGTTCCTGCAAAAGACCATCAAGGGACATAAGCGAGAACGCAAGAACCCGCATCTTCCAGACCTCAACAACCTGTGCAGTGGCAAAGAAGAGGAAGAAGGAGTAGATGGAGATGGAGTGGGTGGAGATGGAGATGGAAACGTAGAAAACATAACTGACGATACAACCCCGCTTTTGAGCGTTGAAGTCAAAGACACCGATTCCATGTTCTATGCAGCAGAAGCCGGTGCCGATATTGTCTATGTTCCAATAGAACAGTTCAACGAACTGAAAGACCCAGCAAACGAAGAGAAAATGAATGACCTGGTCGCCAAAAAGGAAGATGGCATCGAGTTCGTATTCATAATTCCCGAAATCACACACGACAACGAACTGACAGCACTCACACCCTTGATCGAAGAAGTAAAAACGGCAGGATTCGGCGTATCATGTTCCAATCTCGGTGCCATACAGGTCGCAAAGATATGTAACATCCCCTTTGTCGCTCAAAAAGAACTCAACACCTTCAACGCATTCACATCCTGTGTATTCTTCAATGCAGGAGCGCACAGAGTAACACTTTCAAGTGAATTGAACCTTGACGAGATCTGGCATATCTGCGAGAATCTGGATACATCCAATAAGGATCAGCAGATCGAGATCGTCGTACATGGTCGGGAACTTCTGCTTGTGACAGAGAACGACCTCTTAAAACCGCTTCTTGACAAAAAACTTGCACAAAGCGACAGCGATGTACTCCTTGTTGACAAGAAAGAACGCAAATTCCCAGTCAAACGATGGGGAACACGCACCCTCATCTACAACTTTGAAGTGCTCAACATGCTCGATGATGTTGAAAAACTAAAAGGATCCGGTGCGGACGTACTACGACTTGACCTCAGATTGAACACCAAAAGAGAGGTAAAGGAGATCACAAAAGCATACAAGGATGCACTCATGGGAAAAGATGGCAGGATACGAGGACAGCAGGGAGATGTTTTCACACAGGGGCAGTACTTCAGGGGAGTATGATATTCAATTTTATTGAAACAATCTTTGTGATGTACTTCAACAAAAACGACACAAACCGCCGCAGGCGGCATACTCCGCCATCACCAATGAAAAATAGATATTTTTGCATCTAATAACAAAGTGATTTGACTTATAGATATTAGGTCAAGTGCTATTTTCGTAGAAACACATGACTTTCAAATTATGCAATACTATTAATCAAAGTAATATCAAGGATTATTTATGGTCAGTGGTGTGGGAATGTGCCGCCTGCGGCGGTTACATCGTTTTTTTATATCCGAGAATACAATCTCATTTATGCACCGCTTTGGATTCTCTTTTTTGCAGACAATGCATTTCCGTCTTCATTCAAACAATGCGACAAAACTAAATTTGTTGCATTACGAGTATATACTCGCTACTCGCTCCACAATTACAACTAATTTTCAAATAATACATTAACACACTCGGGGAACTCACCATTGACCACTCACAAAACTCTCAAAGCCCCCGGTGAAGCCAAAAAAGAGTTCAAGAACTCCACTTTTATAGGACATGCATATCCTGTCAAAAATGAGGATGAGGCAAAGGACATCATACGACAGGTGAAAGAGCGACACAGTGATGCAAACCACAATGTTTCAGCATACCTCATTAAAAACGGCAACGACCTTGCGATGAAATATGACGATGACGGAGAACCCGCAGGAAGTTCTGGCAAGCCCATATTCAAAGTACTGGAACTGAAGGACATACACAACGCTGTCGTAGTCGTTACCCGATATTTTGGCGGAACAAAACTGGGTTTTGGGGGACTTGCAAGAGCGTACCGGGAAACCGCTACCGCAGCCATTGAAGATGCGGGTATACTTGAAGTTCACGAAATTGTCAACCTTACTGTGAGATCTGAGTATTCACAGGCGCAGAAGATCAAGAATCTCATACAGGGTTATGGTAACATAATCTCAGAGGAATATTCAGACGAGGTTGAATTTACTATTGAGATCATAAAAGAAAATGAAAATGAATTTATTGATAAACTTAGCGACCTTACAAAAAATGAGGTCAAAATCGAATACCAGTCATAACTATATAGTTATATCAATAAGCGATACAATTTTTATATAATAAAAGTAATAATATAGACTTAAGTATCATCAAACAAAAATAAAAATTGAATACCATCATGAATCAAATTTCAACATATATTAAATCCCTGGACCACGAATATCGCAGGCAAATAATTCATGCAGGCTTAGGTTTCCTGATATTGTTATTTCCGTTCATTGATGCAAAAATACTCGTTGTAGTTGCATTTTTGATACATATCTTTTTTAGATATCTGCCAAAAAGTTCGATGCTCTATGACATAATGGCTGACAAAACGATACGTAGCCGCCGTATTATCGAAAGCCGGGGAATAATCGGTGCACAAGATCTTTCGATCTCGATCTTTATACTACTGCTGATCAATGCCATACTTGAATACACATCTTTTTCATATCCACTATACATAATAGCCGCATCAGTCGCAATTGCCACATTTGGAGACAGTGCTGCAACAATTATCCGCCACAAAAGACAAATAAAGTACAACACCCTCATGGCTGAAGATTATCCTGAAAAAACATATCAGGGTGAGATTCACAAACTATATTCGATAAAGTCCAGCAGTGCGCTGCTGGGTGTAGGGATAATAACTGGATTTTTGGCAGGCTCCTGGGTTGTTTACTGGCAAGGGATCGATGTTTCTTACAATCTGGTATTCTTTGTCGCTGCCATAGGAGCAGCAACAGGTGCATTGATCGAATCTATCCCATCAAAGGTCAATGACAATTTCACAGTCCCACTTGGCGCGGGGATGATAATGTGGCTTTTCTCGATATTTGGATACTCCGTACCACCATACCAGATGGCAGGAGCCATGATATTCTCACTTGTGTTGGGATATCTTGCATACAGAGCAAAGATAGCAGATGTTTCGGCAGTTCTAAGTGCAACGCTAATAGGTGTCCTGATAATCGTATTCACAAACGTTCTATGGATATTTCTCCTGCTCACCTTTTTCATTCTGGGAGGAGCATCCACGAAATACAAATACCGATACAAAAAATCCATAGGTCTTGCCCAAGCAAAAGGTGGTATTCGCAATTATGATAATGTATTCAGCAACAGCACAGCAGCACTCGTGCTCGCAGTTGCACATGGAATATACCCACAATTTGGAATGTTCCTCACTTATGCATATCTCGGCACAGTGGCAACAGCAACAGGGGATACATTGGCAAGTGAGATCGGCACGACATCGCGCATAAAGCCGCGTATGATAACAACGCTCAAATTTGTCGAACCCGGCATTGACGGCGGAGTGACACCAATAGGACAATTTGTAGCGATCATAGGTCCAATGACAATAGGAATACTTGCAGTATTGTTCGGAATTGTCGATAACATCCCACTTGCAATATTTATCACCACAATGGGAGGATTCCTTGGAACCAATGTCGACAGTCTGCTTGGCGCCACATTACAGAGAAGAGGCATGCTGACAAACAGCGGAGTCAACTTTGTATCAACATTTTTAGGCGCATTGATATCCGGTGGATTGTATATGATGATCGGCTAAATCCAATTTATTTTAATAACCATGCTCTTCTACGGTTCCATGGCGTCAAGATTGGCTTGGATTTCATTTATAACCATCAACAAACTGCTTCCGCACTCGTTTCCACCCCTAAAATTGACTGAAGAGTAGAGATCAATTCTATGGATTGACTTGCTGATTCCAAAACTTCAATAAAAT
>JAUSPN010000018.1 GCA_030656555.1 Candidatus Desulfaltia sp.
GCCTTTCTATACAACCAAAGAGAGGGGCCATGGAACGGGGCTTGGGCTTTCCGTAGTATTCGGCGTGGTTAAACAGCACAACGGTTTTATTGATGTTAAGAGCCAGATCGGCAAGGGCACAAGCTTTGAAATATATCTGCCTCTTTCCGACACAGCGGTACGGTTCCGGGAAACGGTGGCGCAACCGGATACGCTCAGGGGATACGGCGCTATTCTTATAGGAGAATATGATGAAAGTATCCTGGAAATGACAAGAGACTTTCTGGTTGCTTCCGGGTATAAGGTGATTACCGCTCGCGACGGACAGACTCTTGTCGATATTTACAGCGGGCAAAAAGATAAAATCGACCTGGTCATCACGGATCTGGCAATGCCGGTAATGAACGGGTACGAGGCGTATAATAAAATTGTAAAAATTAATCCTCAAATCAAAATTATATTCATGACCGGTTACTCCCCGGATAGTTTACCGGAGGATATCTCGATGCTGAAAGGTTTTCCAATGATAAGCAAACCGTTTACCAGGATCCAATTAGTCAACAAGGTTAAAGAAATTCTAAAAACCTGAAATTATGAGGAAGAAGAAGTTAAACGGAAGACGGACAACTTATTCCAATGTCGTTTAACGCCAGTGTGCTGACCGATGAAGCGGGCAATGTCGCCGGCGTGGTCGCGGGAGCCAGGCATATCACAGATCTGAAGCATGCTGAGGAGGAAATAATGAGAGCAAAGATTTTTTCGGAAAATATAGCGGCTACCTTCCCGGATTCTTTGCTTGTTATTGACATAGAAAAGGTCTAATGATGAAAGTAAAATTTGAAGAACAGAAAAGGTTCAGAATTCTGATAATGGCTATCCTTTTAGCTAGCTGCTGTTTTTTAACCTATTATTTTCACGCGGTATTAAAAAGCGGCACGGTTTTTACGCACTTCTTTTATATTCCAATTATCCTGGCGTCTGTCTGGTGGAAAAGAAAAGGCCTGGCTGTGGCTGTGTTTTTAGCGGTATGGCTAATTCTAAGTCACTTCTTTTTTAGAGTCGGCGGAGAGACAATCAATGATTTAATTCGTGCTCCCATGTTTATAGCTGTTTCCCTGGTGGCTGCTATTTTAAGTGAGAAGATTGCTAAGGTGGGGGAGACAATTCGTGAGACCCGCGATCACCTTGAGGTATTAGTAGAAGAGCGTACTGTTGAATTAAGAATAATCAACGAGCAACTTAAACAGGAGAATGCAGAGCGCCTGTCTGCCGAACAGGCAGGCAAGCGGGCCGAAGAGGATTTAAAAAACCGATTAAAGGAACTGGAAATATTTTATGACGCTACTATAGGACGGGAGGGGCGCATCATTGAGCTGAAACAGAAGGTGAATGAGCTGCTGGCGCAACTTGGTAAAGAGAAAAAATACGAGGTTTGAAACTGACACCCTTGTTCCCAAGCTGGGGCTTTGGAACAAGGATAACGCCCCTTCCCTGACGCTCGTTACCAAGCCCCAGCCTGGGAACAAGAAAAGGGAGATTTAGGAACAATAGCAATGGAGAAGTATACTTATGAGAAGTAGATATAAATTCGGCGATAGTTCCAATCAGCTATATTTCGTTACCCTAACAGTTGTAGCAAAAATACCGGTATTCACGAATTCAAGATATATGAACGTATTATGATTAACGTCAACTACTATTCCCACAAAACGACAATTATTTTTCCCTGTTTGCTTCACTAATATTTCCCTTTGATTTTTCCAATCTATAACTATCAATATTCAATTCTAGGATGACGCTATGGTGTACTAATCTGTCAATAGCCGCAGCAGTAGTCATCGGATCTTTAAAGATTTTTTCCCATTGGGAAAATGGAAGGTTGCTGGTAATCATGATGCTACTTTTTTCATATCTATCAGCCAGTAGAGTAAAGAGTACCTCCATTTCATCACGACTTTGTTGAACATATCCGATATCGTCAATTATGATCGCATCGTATTTCCCAATCTTTTTCAGATATTGGGATAATTTTAAGTCTCTCTTTGCCACAAGCAGACTTTGTACCAAAAGACTACAGGGAGCGAACAGTACCTGTTTCCCTTTCCGGATTAGTTCATGGCCGATTGCACACAACAAGTGGGTTTTGCCACTCCCTGGATTACCAAACGCCAGAACATTTTCACATCTGTCAGTAAAATCACCCTGTAACAGTATTGTTACTAAACGGTTCACCTTTTCCGGCAGGCGTCTTCTATCAAATACAGCGATTGTCTTTTCCAATGGTAATCTGGATTCCCGTTGAAGTCTACGGATTCGTTTTTGTGTACGGGCCTCTAATTCCTGTTCAACCAAGGTCAACAAATATTGTTCATAACTCAGATTATTTTGAACAGCAATGCCAGCAGCTTCCAGGAAACAGGTTCTAATCGTTGGTAAGTGTAATTGTTTTAAACAATCATCTAACATCTTATTTTCCATGGCTTGCCTCCCAAGTCTGGAGTAGCGCATCATAGTCAGCAATATTGACCGGCATAACGGCCGCATCTTCTTTCTCATATTGCGATTCAGTTTTGGCAAAATACTGACGCACCAATTTTGCTGATAATGGTAGATTTTGATCAATGACAATGTTCAGTACTTTTGTGACACGATCTTCGCCGCAAGTAGCTGCCAGGTGTAAAATATCCAGGTACTCTTTATCGCATCTGCTTGGCATTTCTTTGGATAATAAGTCATAAGCCAATCTAAAATACATACTGGGGAATAGATCGGATTTGTATCGATAGTTCTTAAATGCTCCCGGTTTTCGGATTAATGAATCGATAATATGACGATAGTCAACTTTGTGTTTTTTGTTGCCGACTAATCTCGGCAATGTATGGACTACACGTCCACCATATTGTACAGTTATTTCATCTTCATGTACAAAAACAACAACGGATTCACCAATTAAACGGCTATGTACGGAGTAAACATTATGATCGACTCGGATGGTGCTGCTGGGACCAACAGTTACAGCAAGTTGCTTGACCATATCGATTTTAAAAGAGGGCAGTGGCCTGAGATGTTTCAACTCTTCCTGGAAGCGCACAGTCCGACCTCTGTTCCGCTGCTCAAAAATATGATCAATAAACTGACGGTAATCTTTTAATGATGCAAAATCTCTGTTTCCTCTAAGCATCAACGCCTGATCAATAGCCTTTTTGAAGCGATAATGACTTTGTTCAACATCACCATTTTCATTGGGACTTGCCGGTTGAGTCTTCTGACCTACGATACCGTAATGATTCATCAGAGCCTCATAACGATCCGTGAACTGGCGGGTATCCGAAAGATTATTGACTGCAGCCGATAGCCGGTCAGTTTGATGCTTACTGGTTACACCGCCTAATTTCCATAAAGCATCCTGAAGTCCGGCAGCTAGACTTTCAAGAGTTTCAGAATAACAGATTGACCCAGCCTCCCAATTCGACCAGGTTAGCACAAAATGAAAGACCATGTGATTAAAGGGAACATTCTTAATGGTAACTCCCAATTTTTCCATATGGGTAAAATCCGATTGACTCAATTTTCCCGGATAATGCTTCTGTGGAAACATAACTTCTTTTGAAGGGCCTGCTGTTGCTCTCCAATGCTTGATTTTGCGCTGAAGTGTTCGAAGTTGACCATCTTGAAATTCTCCAGGATTACGTCGTTGCAGCCATTCAAAGATCGTCTTTGCTTCTAGTCCAGGATTGTTCTCCAGTAAATCTTCAATTTCAGACCATGCAGACTTGTATGGATCCGACCGGGTTCGCCAATATCTCTCCTTGTTGAGTTCGCTCGGAAACTTGTCTAAATCACGATATTTCCGTGCGGTCTTCACATCCATTCCTGTTTTTAGGGCCGATAACTCAAGTGTTTTTCCTGTTGACAACATCTTTTTTAATCTCCATACTTGTCTGTCGTTTACCATCCGGACTCCTTTTTGATTGTTCCGGATAGTTTAATTCCCCTGCCTTTAACAGGGAATTTTAATTGTCGTTGTCAAGGAATTATAAATTTCGTCAATCAGA
>JAUSPN010000021.1 GCA_030656555.1 Candidatus Desulfaltia sp.
CCAGGGTATCTAATCCTGTTTGCTACCCACGCTTTCGCGTCTCAGCGTCAGTATAGGGCCAGGAAGTCGCCTTCGCCACCGGTGTTCCTCCTGATATCTACGAATTTCACCTCTACACCAGGAATTCCACTTCCCTCTCCCATACTCAAGTCTTTCAGTTTCAAATGCACTTCCGGGGTTAAGCCCCGGGCTTTCACATCTGACTTAAAAGACCGCCTACGCGCCCTTTACGCCCAATAATTCCGAATAACGCTTGCACCCCCCGTATTACCGCGGCTGCTGGCACGGAGTTAGCCGGTGCTTCCTTTAGTGGTACCGTCAGTAAAAAATGATATTAACATGTATTATATTCTTCCCACTTGACAGAGCTTTACGACCCGAAAGCCTTCATCACTCACGCGGCGTTGCTGCGTCAGGGTTTCCCCCATTGCGCAAAATTCCTCACTGCTGCCTCCCGTAGGAGTCTGGACCGTGTGTCAGTTCCAGTGTGGCTGATCATCCTCTCAGACCAGCTAACCATCGTAGCCTTGGTAGGCCATTACCCCACCAACAAGCTAATGGTACGCGGGCTCATCTCCAAACAGTAGCTTACATGTAGAGGCCACTTTTGATTTCAAGATCCGAAGATTCTGAAATATTATCCGGTATTAGCCCCGCTTTCGCGGAGTTATCCCAAATTCAGAGGTAGATTACCCACGCGTTACTCACCCGTGCGCCACTTTACTATCTTTAGCAAGCTAAAGAGTTCTCGTACGACTTGCATGTGTTAAGCACGCCGCTAGCGTTCATTCTGAGCCAGGATCAAACTCTCCAATTAAATTTCTTTAAGTTGCTTTTGCAACAAATTTACAAGAGACCTAACTCACAAGCTGTCACTATTTAGTTTTCAAAGATCAAAATTAAAATTCTCTGCAGCAGGCTTTAAAAAATGCGCTCGCTGTTTTCAAAAAGATGTTTTTTAATATATCTTTTGCATGGTGTCAAGAAGTTTTTTATCAATTTTTATTATTTTTTATCAATATATAAAAACAATTTATCTGAACTGCAAAAACAAACGCTAATCTCGTAGCGTACTGCATAAAATTTTGATTATATCGATTATTTATATTTTCTACATAAAACTTATAATTGTCAAGCAACATTTTTAAGAAGTCATCATATTTTATAGTAATGTAGAAAAACGAATTTACCACAAAGGACATAGAAACAACTATTTAAAATTACAGGATTTTGTCTGCGCCATCTGTGGTGAAAAACCAACTTTTTACGAGTTTGTCATATTTAACATCTAATCTTTATTTTGTGAAAACGTTTTTTCCCAGCTCTTAACAATATCTCCTTATTATTAAGGTCATTTTCGTTTATCATATATTCAGTTGAATCAATTCGATTGTTATTTATATATGCCCCCCCTTGTTTGATCAGCCTCGTTGCCGCACTTCCTGATGGGGTAAGCCCTACAAAATGAAATAATTTAAATGCAGGAATACCTGCCTGGATCTGTTTTAAATCAAAAAATGAATTCGGCACTGAAATATCATCAAAATCAGCTTTATCTCGTGGAATAGTGCTTGTAGGCATTATCCTCTCCGATACAATACGAGCGCCAAACATACTTGCTGCTGCATGATAAGCTTTTACTGCCTCCTGTCGACCGTGAACAAGTTGAGTGGCTTCGAAAGCAAGTACCGTTTTAGCACTGTTTAAATCATCGTCCTCCAGCTTTTCAACATCTCTAATTTCATCCATAGGCAAAAAAGTATAAAGAGCCAAAAAACGGATAACATCATTATCGTCTGTATTGATCCAGTACTGATAATATTCATATGGACTTGTTCTTTCAGAATCAAGCCAAACAGCTCCCGCGACTGTTTTCCCCATCTTTACGCCGCTACTTGTAGTAATCAATGGGAAGGTTATACCAAAAACGGTCTCTCTGCGCATCTTTCGAATAAGCTCAATACCACTAATTATATTCCCCCATTGGTCGCTTCCTCCCATCTGAAGCCTGCAACCATATGTATCAAAAAGATTTAGGAAATCATATGCCTGTAAAAGCATGTAATTGAATTCAATAAAATTCAACCCCTCTTCTCCTTCAAGGCGCATCTTATAGCTTTCAGCCTTTATCATTCGATTAACGCTGAAATGCCTTCCGATGTCTCTGAGAAAAGGTATATATTTTAATTCGGTCAACCAGTCGGCATTGTTTAATATAAGGGCTTTCCCTTTGCTGAAATCTATAAAGCGAGACAGTTGCTTTTCTATCCCACGCGCATTATGTTCCACCATTTCAGGCGTAAGCAGCTTTCGCGTCTCAGTCTTGCCGCTCGGGTCACCAACAAGCCCTGTCCCGCCTCCAACAAGAGCTATAGGCCGGTGCCCGTGTTTCTGAATATGGGCAAGCGACATTATAGGCACAAGACTTCCAATATGCAGGCTTTGTGCTGTTGGATCAAAACCGATATAACAAGTAATATTTCCCTGATCAAAATATTCAACCAACTCATCATTATGAGTAGTTTTTTCAATAAAACCACGCTCTCGGAGCGTCTCTATTACATTCATGATTCAATTCCTCGTTTGTATCAAGTCAGCACACGCCTTTGGTAGAGTTATTTGTTTGCATATTCCACTGCTCTGGTTTCTCTAATAACTGTAACCCTGATCTGACCTGGGAATGTTAATGACTCTTCAATCTTTTTTGCAATATCTTTACTTAAAAAAACAGCCTCGTCATCTGAAATTATTTCACTTTCAACTATTACTCTAAGTTCCCTTCCGGCCTGAATAGCATAAGTGTTGGAAACTCCTTTAAATGAATTAGCTATTTTTTCAAGATCTTCCAGCCGTTTAATATAATTTTCAAGTAATTCTTTTCGCGCTCCAGGCCTTGCCCCGGAAAGCCCGTCAGCAGCCTGTACCAATAAATCATAGACTGAACTAGGTGGTATATCTTCATGATGAGCAGCTATAGCATTTACAATTTTCGTGGATTCACCAAATTTTTTAGCAAGCTTAGAACCGATCAAAGCGTGTGGGCCTTCGACCTCGTGATCCACGGCTTTCCCAATATCATGCAACAATCCCATACGTCTTGCCAGTTTTTGATTAAGTCCTAATTCAGAGGCCATAATACCACATAAAAACCCAACCTCAACTGAATGCTGCAGAACATTCTGCGAATAACTTGTTCGAAATTTTAATCTACCGACAAGCATAATTAGCTCATTATGAATACCATTAAGTCCTAAATCAAAGGCAGCTTGTTCTCCTGCCTCCTTTATTGCCAAATCAATTTCCTGCTCAACCTTTTTTACAACATCTTCTATCCGCGCCGGATGTATTCGCCCGTCTGATATCAACTTCAAAAGTGAAAGCCGAGCCACCTCCCGCCTGACAGGATTAAAACCCGACAGTATAACCGCCTCAGGAGTATCATCTATAATAAGATCGATACCTGTAGCAGCCTCAATAGCGCGTATATTACGCCCTTCTCTGCCGATTATACGCCCCTTCATTTCATCGCTGGGAAGTTGCACAACAGACACAGTTCGCTCGGCAATAAAATCTCCGGCATATCTCTGGATGGCGGTAGCTATAATTTTCTTGGCGTTTTTATCTGCCTGTTCTTTTGTTTCATTCTCTATTCTTTTAATTAGTATGGCGGCCTCATGTCGCGCCTCGTTTTCCATCGCCCTGATCAATAACTCCTTGGCCTGCCCTGCCGCTAAACCAGAAATCTTTTCAAGCTGTTTTTTTTGTTCTTCTATTAGTTTATTATATTCTACTTCACTTTGCTCAACATGCTCAACCTTTACTGCCAACTGCTTTTCTTTTCCGAAAATTTCTCTGTCTCTCCGCTCAAGTTGCTCAATTTTTCTATCAACACTCTCCTCTTTTTGTATCAACCTTCTTTCTTTTTTCTTTAATTCAGATTGAGTCTCTTTTGTTTCAGCATAAAATTCACTTTTCATGTTAAAAAGTCTATCTTTTGCTTCGAGCTCAGCCTCTTTTATAAGTGTTTGCGATCTCTTTTTAGCATCCTCTACCAGATGTGATGCCTCCAACTCAGCAGACTTAAGCTTCTGAGAAATAATCCTTCCCTTAACCCAACAGGCAATGACACAACCTAAGATAAAACCGATTATGCCAAATAATATATTATATGCATTCATTACTAATCTCCATAGATATATATAAAAAACCACATGTTTTGCACTAAAGCAAAACTATTAAAATGGTGTTTGAAAACTACTGTTAATTTTGATAAAATCGTAAAAAGTCAAAAACACACGCTTTGTCGTTCTCGCAAAGGCTGGGCACGTAGCGACACGAAGTGAAGCATCAGCGCTAACCGTCAGAGCTATCCGTCAGTGCTATCCAGTAATTACGCATATTTATACAAGATGGTTTTACCTTGGTCTTCGAAAGTTGATACTTTTTACAAAACCATCAACTTTCGAAAACCAAAAATAGAGACTTTTTAAAAATGTTCAGTTTTGTTTAAGTTCAAGAAAGGCGATCCGCCTAAGGAGAATTAACCGGAGGAAAATATTGAGTATTTCGAGGCTTAAAATTTGAACCTGACGCTGACACACAATGACACGCAGTGAAGCATCAGCGCTAACCATCAGCACTCAATTGGGCAAAAGGGTGTGTTTCGCAAAGATCTCAAATAATCTGTTATGAGGTGGTTTTGGGATGATATATTCGAAAGGCTGAATTGGATTGAAAATATACTCTTTATTTAAAATTAACATCCTATTTGTAATTTAATAAGGAAGGCCCCTGCCAAATAGCCGTTTTAGAAGGTCTTTGAGCCAAGGCTCAAAGTGGGCGCCTTATAGTTTCTTTAGGCTTTTCTGTACAAGCAGAACCTGCTCACCAAAACCAGTGAAAGCTCCCTTAAATATAAATATTGGGTCAAAGAACATCTTCCAATAACAAACACAGCAGGGGCCGTACCTTTAAAGCGATCCACTCATTCATTTGGTTGTAACCTGACAGCCGCTAATATTATTGCATATTAGCACTTAATGTACGTATTAAATTTTCTGAACGTTCAGAAAGCTCTTGTAATAAATCCGAATAATTCCTTTTTAGCTCAAAATTTTCATTAGCAATGTTTAGAGCGGCTGAAATCAATACCGCCAGCCTCGTAATATCAGATGCTTTGCCTGATTGCTGGGTTTCAACTCTGGCTACCTCTTTTACCAGTAATGCAGCGACCTCTTTTGCCTCTGTCATTTCTGATTCAGATTTAAATGTATAAGGCTGCCCAAATAGCTCTATTGTAACTAGTTGTTCCAATGAATAAGTATTCTTCCTTTCCAATAACCATATCTTGAGACCTTTGCGCTCCCCTTTTTTTGCCCAATTGAGCGCTGATGCTTCACTGCGTGTCAGCCGTCAGGCTCAAATTTTAAGCCTCGAAATACTCAATGTTTTCCTCCGGTTAATCCGCCTGAGACTGATCGTCTTCCTTAAACTTGAATCCGCCAAAATACTCTGGCAGAAGCATTTTTCAAAGGTCTCATCTTGTTGGCTGCTGGCGTTAAGATTCTATGATAGTATTTAATTTGACCAACAAACCATCAACCTTTGACCGCACCAAATCCCTTTCTTCTGAATAACTCTCTTCCGCCTCAACCTTGCTTTGAAGCTCCTGTTCCAATCTTTCAATAGTTTTTCTAAGTTCTGCATTAGCCGCTTCATGTGACTTGCAAATATCAACTAATCTTACAACTTTTTTTTCAATTTCTTCAAACTGTCGCAAAATTAACTCGTTATCCAATCTTACACCTCATTATTGATATTTAATCTTTTTTATAAGCTAAAGTCAAGATGTTTTACCTAACCTTTTATGCATGACAGTTTCAACCGTTATTAGATCCTGACAGGTATTAACACCTATAACCTCTTCATAATCTCTACTCGCCAATATTCCAACAACCTTTTTTTCTCTATATCCTATTTCGACTATATCTGTAAAATAAAGTTCAGCTTGAGCATTATCCGATTTTATCTTTACCAAAGAATTTAATAAAAATTCCTTTTTTACGCAATAGATGCCCGCATTTATAGTTTTTATCTTTTTTTGTTCATCTGTTGCATCCGCTTCTTCAACTATTTTAGAAACGTGCAGGTCTTCGTCCAATATAACCCTGCCGTAACCTGTAGGGTTATCGATCTCAACCGCTAAAAGAGATATGTCGCGTTTTGCCTTAATATGATCATCTATAAGCCGTACAACGGTATCTGAACTAAGCAGCGGCACATCACCACACAATATAACCACCTCTTCTATATGTTCAGGGATATAAGGCAGCGCGCACAAAACCGCATGACCAGTTCCAAGCTGGTCTTTCTGTATAGCATAAATCAACTCGTTGTTCTCAGATACTATTTCACGCATCTTATCAGCCTGGTTGCCTACAACCAGTATCACATTGTTCCCGGCAACCCTTTTTGCTGTTTCAACAACATATATCACCATGGGTTTGCCAAGAACTTTATGCAGAACCTTGGCTTTGCCGGACTTCATACGTGTGCCCAGTCCTGCCGCTAGAATAATAACAACAACATTTCTCTCAACATTTTGCATTTATCACCAACCTTAATTAATAAAAAAGGGCAAACCATATTATGGTCCGCCCTTTTTGCAGTATTTATAAAATAATTTACCTGTTATTTCAGGGCAAAAACAGATCTCATATCAATACACCCTACCTTCTTGTTTCAGCAAGCCTAATACGATACAAAGCCCTTTGCAAAGCAGCTCTGGCTCTTTCATAATTAATATCCGGTTTCTTTGAGGCCAAACGCTCCTGGGCGCGTTTTAGGGCTTTTTTAACACGTTCTATATCTATATCGCGTCTCCTTTCGGCAGACTCGGCTAATATGGTAACCTTATCAGGAAGCGCCTCTGCAAATCCACCGCTGATAAAAACGAATTTTTCAACCCCTTTAGCATCTTTATAACGAAGCGTACCCGGTTTAAGGGTTGTCAGAAAAGGGGTGTGGCCTATCAAGACACCAAATTCTCCAAGGGTACCGGGCGCTACGACTATCTGAGCATCTTCACTAACAACAGATGCTTCCGGTGTAACTACTTCTAATCGAATATTTCCAGCCATAATTTACCCTCTTTATTATAATTTATGCAGCAGACAGCTCTTTGGCTTTTTCAATAACATCCTCAATACCTCCAACCATATAAAATGCCTGTTCAGGGACGTCATCATGTTTGCCTTCACAAATCTCCTTAAAAGCACGAACAGTATCTTCAATCTTTACATATTTACCAGCTTTTCCGGTAAATACTTCAGCAACATGGAATGGCTGTGAAAGAAATCTCTGGATCCTCCTTGCACGCGCTACGGTAATTTTATCCTCATCAGAGAGTTCGTCAATTCCGAGAATTGCGATAATATCCTGAAGTTCCTTATATTTCTGCAGCATATTCTGAACCGAACGAGAAACCTGATAATGTTCTTCGCCTATGTAAGCGGCATCAAGAATCCTGGAAGTTGAATCAAGCGGATCCACAGAAGGGTAAATCCCGAGCTCGGTGAGCGCACGTGATAAAACAACAGTTCCGTCAAGATGAGCAAATGTTGTCGCAGGCGCCGGGTCTGTCAAGTCGTCTGCCGGCACATACACACACTGAACCGCTGTAATAGAGCCTTTGTTGGTCGATGTGATTCTCTCTTGAAGCTCGCCAAGTTCAACTGCCAGTGTCGGCTGGTATCCCACAGCAGACGGCATCCGTCCAAGAAGGGCTGAAACCTCTGATCCGGCCTGAGTAAAACGGAATATATTATCAATAAATATCAAAACGTCCTGGCCCTCTACATCACGGAAATATTCCGCAGCAGTAAGCGCGGAAAGCGCAACACGCGCTCTTGCTCCGGGAGGTTCGGTCATCTGCCCGTAAATAAGAGCAGCCTTTGGAAGAACGCCTGAATCCTTCATTTCATGATAAAGGTCATTCCCCTCACGGGTTCGCTCGCCAACACCGGCGAATACGGATATACCACCATGCTGCATTGCTATGTTATGAACCATCTCCATCATAACAACTGTTTTCCCGACTCCGGCGCCTCCAAACATTCCCATCTTGCCGCCGCGGGGGAAGGGTACAAGCAGATCAATAACCTTAACACCGGTTTCAAGAACACGAACCGTTGTATCCTGATCAACAAATGCCGGCGCCTGGCGATGTATAGGCAACATCTTTTCCTGGCTTATCGGGCCTAAACCATCCACAGGTCTTCCAACCACGTTGAGAACACGACCAAGCCCTGCCTGACCAACCGGCATCATTATCGGTTTACCCGTATCTTTAACAGGCATCCCACGCACAAGACCATCTGTAACATCCATAGCAATAGTACGAACAACATTATCACCAAGATGTTGAGCAACCTCAACAACAAGATTGTCCGGTTCATCGTTAATAGTCGTGTTAGAAATCAGAAGTGCGGTAAGGATTGTAGGCAATTTACCCTGCTCAAACTCAACATCAACGACAGGCCCCATAACCTGTGTAATTTTACCTATGTTCTCTCCCATCTATAGACCTCCAAATTTGTTATTTGTTCCCCGTTGTTCGATTGACGGTTAACAAATAACGATTAACTGTTTTTAGTTACCCTTTAAGCGCCTCAGCACCACCAACGATATCCATCAAATCGGCTGTAATGCCTGCCTGCCTGGCCTTGTTATACGACAAAGTGAGGCTTTGAACGATATCGTTACAGGCTTTTGTTGCATTGTCCATTGCGGTCATGCGTGCAGCATGTTCGCTTGTTGATGTCTCCAAAAGGGCGCTGTACAACTGAACACAAATATTCTTTGGGAGCATATCTCCCAATAGTTCGTCTGTTGAAGGCTCGCAGATATGCTCCGCCAGATACGGCGTTTGGTCATCTTCAGCCTTTTTTTCAACCGATTCAATAGGCTGTATCGGCAAAATCTGCTGTATTACCGGGGTCTGTCGCCCCATACTAACAAATTCTGAATATATGACATAAACCTCATCATATTCTTCATCTAAAAATCCATCAACAATCCCCTGCCCGGCAACAGTTGCGATGTTAAATCCAAATTTTGCTCCCACGATCCCAAAATGTTCACCTAAAATCAGGAAACCGTTTTTACGGCACCAGTTACGTCCCTTTTTGCCGAAATTGGTAAATACGACTTCTATGCTTTGCTCAGATTTTTCCTTTGCAAATTTTTCAGCCTTTGAAATAAGATGTGAATTAAAGCCACCGCATAACCCCCTGTCGGAAGTACACAAAATAACATGTATCTTCTTAACTTCCTCTCGAGGTATCAACAACGGGCTCGCTTCCTCACCGGCCTTTTCTGCAAGGCTTCCCAGAACATCAGCAAATTTTAAGGCATATGGCCTAAACGCATCCATCTTCTGTTGGGCGCCACGTAGTTTAGAAGTAGCCACCATATTCATGGCCTTTGTTATCTGTTTTGTCTTTTTTACCGCAGTTATTTTTGTTTTAACTTCTTTTAATGTCGCCATAAAGTTAAAGCCCTTATATTATTACAGGTTACAGTTATGCTTTAGAGTTATAATCTTTCGGACAGATTATGTGCCGCTTATTTTATTGTATCCTTAAACTCGTCGTCATATGCAGTCAAGGCTTCCGACATTGTCTTACCCAGATCATCCGAAATCGCTTTTTTATCTTCAAGCTCTTTAAATATCTGTGGATACTTGGCTTCGATAAACGCATAAAGACCTGCCTCATATTTTGCCAGAACATTAACAGGATATTTATCTAAAAACCCTTTTGTTCCAGCATAAAGTATGGACACCTGCTTTTTCATCGGCAAAGGCTTATATTGCGGTTGTTTTAAGATTTCAACCAGCCTTGCGCCTCGGGTCAGCTGGGCCTGAGTTGCTTTATCCAAATCACTGCCAAATGCGGCAAATGCCTCAAGCTCCCGATACTGAGCCAGATCGAGTCGAAGAGTACCGGCTACCTGTTTCATTGCCTTGACCTGTGCCGCTCCACCAACACGCGAAACAGAAAGACCAACATTGATAGACGGCCTTACACCAGCAAAAAACAGAGACGGCTCAAGATATATCTGTCCATCGGTAATGGAAATAACATTTGTTGGAATATAAGCAGACACGTCACCTGCCTGGGTTTCAATGATCGGCAGCGCTGTCAAAGAACCTGCGCCAAGCTCATCACTGACTTTAGCCGAACGTTCAAGGAGGCGCGAGTGATTGTAGAAAATATCGCCGGGATATGCTTCACGTCCAGGGGGACGTCTCAAAAGCAGAGAAACCTGACGATAGGCAGCTGCCTGCTTGGAAAGGTCATCATATATAATAAGCGCATGCTGACCTTTATCGCGAAAATATTCGCCCATCGCACATCCAGCATAAGGCGCTACGTACTGCAGTGTCGCAGGTTCGCTTGCACAAGCGGAAACAATGGTTGTATATTCCATGGCTCCATGCTTCTCAAGAGTGGCATAAACCTGAGCTACCGTTGACTTCTTCTGGCCACAGGCAACATAAATACAATATACATCTGTTTCCTTTTGCGCCAGGATTGCATCAATCGCAACAGCTGTCTTGCCGATCTGCCGATCACCGATAATAAGTTCCCGCTGGCCACGGCCAACAGGCGTCATGGCATCAATGGCTTTCAAACCGGTGTAACATGGTTCATGCACACCTTTTCTGGCAATAACGCCGGGTGCAACCATCTCAACCCTTCTGAACTCTTTTGCATCAATAGGGCCTTTGCCATCAATGGGTTCACCTACAGCATCAACAACACGTCCCAGAACCGCTTCACCCACAGGAACCTGGGCAATACGTCCGGTACGCTTGACCATATCACCTTCTTTAATGTGGATATCTTCGCCCATAATGGCAATACCAACATTATCTTCCTCAAGGTTCAATACAAGCCCTAAAATATTGCCGGAAAATTCAACAAGCTCTAAAGCCATTACCTTTTCAAGGCCATATACCCTGGCAATACCATCACCTACCGACAATACAACTCCTGTCTCGCTTAACTCAACCTTCTTGTCGTAATCTGCAATCTGATCTCTAATTATTTGACTTATTTCTTCAGCTTTTAGTTCCATTAGACACTCTCACCCCTTTTTAAAGATTCTCTCATGTTGAGTAATTGTGTTTTAACACTGCCATCTAAAACAAGATCTCCGATCCTCGTAACAATCCCACCTATCAGTTCAGGATCCTGTTTGACCTCAAGAATGACTTCCTTACCCGCCCTTTTTGATAAAGCATTGCTGATTTTTTCAACGGTTTCCGATGTAAGCTCAGTAGCCGAAACCAGACTAGCGCGAGCAACACCCTTGAACTCATCAGCAAGCTTGTGATAAAAATCGCTTATACTCTGCAGAAATCCAATCCTTCCTTTATCAAAAAGCAACAGAAGATAACTTCTCATGATTTTAGAAGGACTCAACTTATCAATGATTGCCTGCAATACCTTTTTCCGGCTTGAAATATCATAAAGAGGATTACAAATCGCCAGCTCAAGCTCTGCCTCTCTTGAAACCAACCCTGCAATATTATCCAGTTCCTCTCTATAGGTTTCAGCCTGCCCATTTTCTTTGCCAATAAGCAGAAGCGCTTTGGCATAACGCCGTGCTACAGCCAAACTTTTCATTAGGCCACCACCTTCTCTAAATATTCATCTATAAGTTTATCCTGATCTTCGCCGGTAATTCTGCTTTTTATAATCTCTTCAGCCTTTATCAGGGCTTTCTCAAATATCTCTTCCTGGAGTTTTGACTTGGCCAGTTTTAATTCATTTTCAATATTTCTACCGGCTTGGTACTCAAGTTTCTTCGCTTCTAATTCAGCCTGCTCAAGTATTCTTGCCTTGGCCTCTTTTCCCTGTTTAACGTATTCTGCGATTATGTTTTCAGCCTCCTTGTCTAACAGGGAAAGCTTTTCATTATATTCGGCCAGCTTTTTATCAGCCTCTTTTTTCTTGGCTTCCAGATCATCTAGCTGCTCCTTTATTCCTTTAATGCGAGCATTTAGCGCCTGAGCCACAGGCTTCCGTAAAAGGAAAAACAGGGCTACCATTAAAACAGTAAAATTCATGACCTTATAAGTATCAGTAGCCACCCAACCTTTTGCCTTGTGCCCACCTCCGGATGAACTCCAAGCTACTCCGGAAAACATTAAAACCGCAACGACAATCATAATAACTGTAATTAAATTACGCTTCCGGCTAACACCAGGCTCTTTTTTATTAAACAGTTTCATTAAAAAGCCCTCCCAAGAATTTTTTGACCAATAGCGTTTGTAAATGAATCGATTTCTTGCAGCAACGACTCTCTGGCGACTTCAACATCCTTGGCAATTTTTATGCGAATCTCCGCCAAGTCTGCCTGAGCCTTTTTATTTATTTTTTCAATTATCTCTCTTTCTTCATCAGCAGCTTCCTGCAACAAAACCCCTTTTTCATTAAATCCCTTAGCCTTTGCCTCCTTAATGCCCAAGCCAAATGCATTATCTTTCTCTTTTATATCATTTCCGGCCGTATCGATTTTCTGCTCAAGACCGACAATTTTTTCCTTTCTTTGGATCAAAACCTTCCGAATCGGTTTATATAAAACGACATTTAAAATCCATATTAAAAAGATGAAATTGACGATCTGTATAATAAGTGATCCATCAATGCTAACCATAAGAAATCCTCCGTCACATTATATTAGAGATATAATTAGAGCTATTTTTTTAATAAAAAATTGTTTTTATGACTCCGGCGTCCTATAGCACCCGCTACAGCATATTGTCAAAGGTTTTTTTAGGTTTTGTTTGTCTTTAAATAAAGCTTCCTGCCGTAAGCGGACGGGGTATTAAAAATCATAATAAAAAGGCAGTATAATTTGAAATTATTCTATCAAAAACCGCCTCATGCTTATATTCATTAAGATACCAATGCAGATCATTAAAGTTATTATTGATGAACCACCATAGCTGATAAACGGCAGAGGGACTCCTACAACCGGCATTAATCCTATAACCATACCGATATTTATAACAATCTGCCAAAACATAAATATAGTAATTCCGCCGGCAAGTATGGTGCCAAAAGTATCTCTGCATCCATAGGCAATAGTCAAGCCTCGAACAACAATCAGTAGAAAAAAAAGAAGCACAACTAAAGAGCCTACAAAACCCCACTCCTCAGCCAGCACTGAAAATATAAAATCGGTATGCTGTTCAGGTAAAAAATCAAGTATGTTTTGAGTTCCCTGCAAAAACCCCTTTCCAAAAATCATGCCGGAACCCACGGCAATTTTGGATTGAATAATATGATAACCAGCGCCAAGCGGGTCGAGGTCAGGGTTCAAAAATGTTAATATTCGTTGTTTTTGGTATTCTTTAAGCAAAAACCATATAGCTGGAATCAATATAGAACAAAAAGCTGTTATATATATATATGACCGCTTTTCAATTTTTACAAAAACAGTCATTGAGCCGGCAATCAATATAAGCAGAATAGCTGTCCCTAAATCAGGCTGATTAACTATCAAAAAAAAAGGTATTAATGTAAATATTAACGGCGTTACTAATTCGCGCAATCTTAAGCCGGAGGTGTGTAAATGTTTTGAATAATAACGGGCCAGAATAATTATTACAGCTATTTTGACTATCTCGGACGGTTGAACTGAAACAGGCCCCAATATTAGCCAGCGCCTTGCGCCTCCTGCATAAGTCCCGAAAAACAATACCGCAATCAAAAGTATTATGCATATCAGATAGATCGCGTAAGCCCATTTTCCCAGAAGCTTGTAATTAAACAAAAAGGATAGTACCATTACAATTAAACCGGCAGAATACCAGATCAACTGTTTTATACACAGTATTTTTTGTGGACCAGGATCTTCTGCCATTACAGCGCTGTAGAGAATCGCAAGCCCCAGGAACCCAATAAAAAAGGTCAAACCCAACAGGCCCCAATCAAAAAATTTTATAAGCCGCCGATCAAACATATATCATCCTTTTGTCGAGTAGTCGAGTTGTCGATTTGTCAACCACTTGACCATTTTCCTACTCGACCACTCGACTACTCGACAAATATGTCTTTATAAGTTCTCTTGCTATCGGAGCCGCTGTGCTTGAGCCGTGCCTTCCATGTTCGACAATCACAGAAACAGCAATTTTTGGATCCTCAGACGGAGCAAAGGCTACAAACCAGGCATGTGGTTTTAAATGAGATGCCACAACCTGTTCATCAGATGTTTCATCCTGCTTCCTGCCGACAACCTGAGCCGTGCCTGTCTTTCCACTGATATCAATACCGTCAATACTCGCGATCGTTGCGGTTCCTTTTCCAGTATTTACAGCCTGCCACAGGCCTTTTTTAACAATTTCCAGGGTTTGTCTGCTCGCAGGCAACTTACCTGTGATTTCTCTTTTGGTATGGAAACCATCATCACTTATAATTTCACCTTCAGCTGTTTCGATTGTTTTCAAAATTAATGGCTTATACCTTATACCGCCATTAGCCACCGCTGAGGTCAGCACTAATATCTGCAAGGGAGATACAAGATTATACCCCTGCCCTATTGCAACCGAAAGGGTCTCTCCCTGCTGCCATGCAACGCCGGTGCGGCGCTTTTTCCAGGCAGCAGTCGGAACCAATCCAGATGCTTCATGATCAAGATTTATTCTTGTAGCAGATCCGAGTCCACAGGCCTTTGCATACCATGCGAGCCGGTCAATGCCCACCTTTTGGCCAACCTGATAAAAAAAAACATCACATGATTCGGCTAATGCCCTTACAACATCAACCCTGCCATGCCCTTTCTCTGCCCAACATCGAAAATCACGATCGCCAAATTTGTAATGACCCTGGCAGTAAAATGTAGTATCCTTATTTATAATTCCTTCTTCAAGACCGGCAATGGCTGTTACGATTTTATAAATCGATGCCGGCGGGTACTCTCCCTGAATCGCCTTGTTTCCCATGGGCCTGAGCCGGTTGGAAATCAGCGCATTCCATTGTTTATGTGACATACCATTAACGAAACTATTCTGGTCAAAGGAAGGGCTGCTCGCCAGGGCAAGAATTTCTCCAGTGGTTGGATCCATGGCTGCTACAGCGCCTGCCACACCTTCCAAAAGTTTTTCAGCCTTTTGTTGTAGATTAAGATCAATAGTAAGATAAATATTACGACCCGGACGAGCATCAACCGTTTTCAGTATCCTAACGATCTGTCCTGTAGCGTTTACCTCGACCTGCCGGCCGCCGGGTTCCCCTCTCAAATAACTCTCACAAGCTTTTTCAACGCCGAACTTCCCAATAAAATCTCCGATAGCGCATCCCGGATATTTGCCGCTTTTAAGCTCATCTGAATTCATTTTGCTTAAATATCCTATAAGATGTGCTGCAGTGCGCTCAATGTAGTGCCTTTTAGGCACTACATTCACTTCAACGCCGGGAAGTTCGTATTTATGTGCATTAATAACAGCCAGCGCATCCCGTCCGATATCACGTTTCAACAAGAACGGCTTATAGATAGAGATGCCCTTGGATTTATTAATCTTGGGCATAAGATCGTCCAGATTAGTCTTTATATACTTAGACAACTTTTCAATTGTATTATTTATAGGTTTGGCATCCTTTAAAATTATACTCAAATCAAAGGATGGACGATTGTCCACCAGTAATATTCCGTTGCGGTCATATATTAGTCCTCTTGGAGGATCTATACTCTGAAGCCGTATACAATTATTTTCAGAAAGTCGCCTTAACTCCTCCCCTTCAATTACCTGCAGATAAAACAATCGACAAATAAGCACAACAAAGACGGCTATAACACAGTACATAGCCACGATTAACCTTTGCTTGAACCAATCGCTGTCAGCTGTCTTTAAATACTTGCCCACAATTGCGCCCTGTTATTATCTATTAATTTGTGGTGATTGTTTGTGTGAAAAAACGGCGACCAGCTTATTAAATAATTTATTCCGTCTTTTATAAGTAAAATTATAAAATTTAATAATAAGTGGCCCGGTACATATTGCCCATACAACCTGTATTGCAACAGTATTCATGATAGAGGAAGAAAATTGCCTACCCGGCTCCAGCATGGCAAGGGTTCCCAATAATATTACAGCCTCTATTAATACGGCAGCTGTAACAACAAAAGACAAAAGGATATAATTGCTCACACTAAAAAATTTTATGAACTGTCTCGCACCGATAAATAGCCAGAAATATGTTGTTAAATATACCCCGAAAGGGCCTCCGGAAAGACTATCCATTGCTAATCCTATAATAAGCGCAACAGGTATGCCTTCACGAACACTGAAAAAAAGACCCATATAAACAATATAAAGAGCTGACAGATCATAAAATGTGTTGAATAAGGAAAAACAGGATAAAACTGTTGTCTGAAAGATTATGAGGCATAGACAGGCAAAAATGTGAAAGCAATAGATCATTTGTCACTCATATCTGATATTAACTTGGCATTCAATACAACTAAAACCTCTTCCAGTTTTTCAAAATCAACATAAGGTGTAACTATTACTTCCTGAAAGATACCAAAATTACGCTTAATAACTTCCGAGACCTGACCAATACGCAGCCCTTTTGGAAAAACAGTATCCAGCCCGGATGAAACAATAGTATCTCCGATCCTGATATCATGTTTGCGCAAGGCATATATGAAAACGCATTGACCAGTCGAGCCGCCTTTTACAATCCCGCGTGCTCTAGTCCTTTGCACCAAAGCATCAATCGCGCTAATCTGATCAATAATAAGAAGCACCTTGGAAGAATGGAGTGAAGCATCAATAACCTGGCCTGCTATTCCTTCGGGCACTAATACCGGCAATCCTCTTTCTACACCATCTGATTTACCCTTGTCTATGATTATGGTTTTAAACCATGGAGAGGGATCCTTGCCGATTACTTCGGCAACAAGCGTCTGGTCGACCATGTTTTTTTGGAAATTCAATAACTTTCGAAGCCGGAGATTGAAAATCTCTGTCTCATTAAAACGGTTGTTTTTTTCAATAGCACGACTTAAAGCTTTCTTAAGCTTATCATTTTCCTGTTTTGCTGCAACAAGACAAAAATAGTGGTTCCAAACATTTCTCATAAAAGAAATCGAACGGGTAGTAGTTTTTTGAAAAGGGGTTATGAGGGAAATGGCGATTTGCCCTGGTCCATGTGTATGATAGCGGCGGCCTGTAATAGAAAGGGCTATTAAGTTAACAGCGATCAGAACAATTATACCAACGATCATTACAATCTTTTTTGAGAACATGAAATTATATAATCATAACCTGTCTTAAGATTTCGATGTTGTCAATGCATTTTCCTGAACCGAGAACTACCGTTAATAATGGATCATCGGTTATTGTTATCGGAAGGCCTGTTTCTTCCTTAAGAAGTTTGTCTAAATTTTTTAATAGGGCTCCACCGCCTGTTAACACAATCCCCCGATCAACAATATCCGCTGCCAACTCCGGCGGAGTTTGCTCAAGAGCAATTTTTATCGTCTCCACAATCGCATCGATCTGCTCGGAGATTGCTATCCGAATCTCTTCTGAATCAATCGACAGAATTTTGGGAATTCCAGAAGCAAGGTCTCTGCCTTTAACCTCTATTGTTTCCAGATTTTGCAAGTCAGGATATGCATTCCCGATAGTGGTTTTAATTATCTCCGCCGTTCTTTCACCGATCAACAGATTATATTTCCTCTTTATATACTGAATAATCGAGGCATCCATCTTATCGCCGGCCACCCTGATCGATCTGCTGTAAACAATTCCTGCAAGAGAAATCACAGCAACTTCCGTTGTGCCGCCGCCAATATCAACAACCATATTACATATAGGTTCAGTAATAGGAAGACCCGCGCCTATTGCGGCCGCCATAGGCTCTTCAATAAGAAATACCTCACGGGCTCCTGCTGATTCAGCCGATTCTCTGACAGCACGCTTTTCAACCTGAGTAATTCCAGATGGCACTGCAATAATAATTCTTGGCCTGACAAAAGACCGCCTGTTGTGAACCTTGTGAATAAAATGACGCAACATTGCTTCAGTTACCTCAAAGTCGGCAATAACTCCATCACGCATAGGACGGATTGCCACTATATGGCCTGGGGTTCTCCCAAGCATATTTTTTGCTTCAAGGCCGACAGCCAAAATACGGTTTTTAGCCCTCTGGTCTGTTCTTACCGCAACTACCGATGGCTCGCTTAGTACTATTCCTTTGCCTTTGACATAAACAAGGGTATTAGCCGTGCCAAGATCAATGGCAAGATCATTAGAAAATAACCCTAAAATTCCACCAAAAAAACCCATAAGTCCTCATTTCCGCACACATAAAATATGTATGCAAACATTTATTGTAATCGTTCACAGGTTCACGGTTCAGAGGTTCAGGGTTATTTTTCTTGAAGCGCCGGGCTAACTGTTATGCACCAATATTTTCAAATCGAAGATTGTTAGTCAGCTTTTAGGAATTAACCTTTAGATTAAAAAATCAAATAGTTAATCTGCCAACATACTCTGGCGGACTAATAGCTCTATCCTGAACCTTTGAACTTTGAACCTCTGAACCCGTGAACGGTTACCATTTTATTTATATGCTGATTTTTATTAATTTATCAAATAGATACTGCCATTACAAGCAA
The DNA here is from genome assembly GCA_030656555.1 of Candidatus Desulfaltia sp. GTDB lineage: Bacteria > Desulfobacterota > Desulfobacteria > Desulfobacterales > ETH-SRB1 > Desulfaltia. The sequence continues at coordinate 18,703 of JAUSPN010000021.1, forward strand.
AATATCATTGGAATATAAAACATGATGTATTTATGAAGTCATGATTTTAAAAGGCAATCCATAACAGCATTGTGAATTTTCGGCCTGAAAATTTTTATTTTATTATTTTCACGCGATGGGTGTACACGATTGGTCAAAAGTATAACAATAATATTTCGTTCAAGGTCGATCCAGAAGGAGGTTCCTGTAAAACCAAGATGTCCTATGCTCTTTTTTGAAAAATAGTCTCCGGAACTTGAGTTGGCCAATGATGGAGTTTCAAATCCAAGTGCCTTGTCTGTTCCTTCCTGCCCCTTAAAAAAAGTGTGAAGAATATCTTTTTCAAACAGATTAATCGGCTGGTTGCCGTAAAAATCCGACAACATAGACGACATAAGGATATACAGGCTGCCGGCAGATCCAAATAAGCCAGCATGCCCCGCAATACCTTCCATCATATAGGCGTTTTCATCATGTACCACTCCCTCTAAAAGGATGTTTCGCCATGGACATATTTCAGTAGCTGCAAATCCTTCTATAATCGGCCTTGGATCAATGCCCGCAAAAAACAGTCCATTGTCTGAATCTATACCGAGCGGTCTGTATATCTCATCACCCACATAATGATCAAGACGTCTTCCGGTCACAGTCTCAACCACAAATCCAAGAATCATAAACCCAAGATCGCTGTATAACACCTTTTTCCCTGCAGGATGCAACATGGATTCTTTTACAAGAAGGTTTTTTAATGCCTTCCTTCTCGCATCAGGCAAGACATTGCTTAGCTTATAATAATATTCACGATAAGCAGGAAGACCGGAATTATGGCATAAAAGAGATTTTATCTTTATCTGCCCCTTGTCTGTTTTCTTAAAACAGGGCAAGATTGTTTCAAGTGTTTGCTCAAGACCAAGTTTCCGTTGTTGGACCAGCCTCATAACAGCCGGTGTTGTTGCAAGCGGTTTTGTAAGGGATGCCAGGTCAAAAATTGTATCTGTGGTCATCTTGCGTCTTGAGAATATATTGGCATATCCATAAGCTTCAAAAAAAAGTATGGAATTTTTTCTTGCAACCAAAAGCACTGCTCCGGGAAAAACCTCATCAGATATTGCATGCCTCATAAGGCTGTCAACTTGTTTGAGGTTATCACTCATTTTGTAACATTCCATTTTTACCACAGCACAAAGAGATCACAAAGAAGTATTAAAGGTTTTTTTTGAAGTTCCCGGTTCATGAAACGACAACGACTGCCCGCCTGTATCAAGAGTCGCATTAAGACCGATCGGAATTGTAACATTATTTTTTCCATGCCCAACTTCAAAGCCGGCAAGAATAGGAATGTTATGCTCTTTAAAAATGTTATCTACAACCCCGATAATCTCACTAACCTGACCGCAATCTTTAAAAGAACCGAGAACAAGTCCTGCCAGATCATCGAAACACCCTGCAAGCTTCATATGGCTCAGCATTCTGTCAATTCGGTAACAGGCTTCGCCCTTATCTTCCAGAAACAAAATATGCCCTTTAAACACAGGTTCAAAAGGGGTCCCGATAAGATGGCACAAAGTGGTAAGATTGCCTCCCGTAACCGGTCCTGAAGCTAAGCCGTGCCTGACTGTTTTCCCTGTTTTTGGCATTATTGCAAGCCCGGCATCTGATGAAACAGCGTCAAGCAGTGCTTTCCTTGTTTTCCTGGAAGCATCTCCCAAGCTTGTTACCATAGGTCCGTGAAAAACGACAAAACCGCACTTCGTGTATAAGACCGACAGAATTGCGGATATATCGCTGAATCCAATAAAAATTTTCGGATTTTTCTTAATTGATTCAAAATCTAATAATGAAAGTATCCTTATGGAGCCGAACCCACCCCTTGCACAAATAATCGCATTTATTTTCCCGTCGGCAAAAAAAGTGTTTATAAGGTTGGCCCTATGAATATCCGGCCCGGCAAGATACCCCTTTTTCATATGGATATCAACAGGAATGACTATGTGAAATCCCATACCCTTTAGAACCGCAACACCCCGGTCAAACTCTTTCCTGTCAAATGGGCCTGCCGGAGCAACAACTCCTATAGTATCGCCAGGCATTAGTCTGTCCGGTACTAATTGCATATTTTTCCCGACTCTCATTAAAAAACCCTTAATCCTCTAATCCTTAATCCTCTAATCCCTGAATTCCTTAATCCCTTAATACCAGAATTTTACTATAATAGACATGTTGACATGTAAGACTTAAAGAATTATAAATAATATTTGTCGGGGCGTGGCGCAGCCTGGTAGCGCACTTGAATGGGGTTCAAGGGGCCGGAGGTTCAAATCCTCTCGCCCCGACCAGAATATACCTTGAACAAAGGGGGATATCTTGCAAAGGTATCCCCCTTATAAATTCTTCAGAAAAACCGCCTCTTTTAAATATGTAAAAACAAGACGCCCCTCTTTTGATGGTTTCTCCTTTCCTATTGCTATCTGGTGCATCAGCTCAATTTCTCCCTTGTTAAAACTGCTGAGCTGCCTGTCAATAAGCTTCAGCAAATTATAGGTTAAGCTGTACATTACAACAGGGCCGAAAAGATCTTCATTGTTTTTACCTTTGCTTAACGCGCCAATAATATGGTGATCACCTGTTTTCATTGCCTTTGGCGGAGGGCTGTATCCGAGCAGCTCGGCAAACAGAGTAAGGGCTTCTATCACGCCGTCAGCATCCCCTGTTTCCAGCGCTGCTGCGCCATGCTTTTCAATCTCCTCAATATCGGATTCATTATAGGAAAGATCCAGCATATCAACACATTCTTTCTGGATAGTTTTAAGCGACCCCTCCCTTTTACTGAGAACCACATCTTTATCATTTAATATCTTGATAATATTTCGTATGTTAAGCATTTCCTTGACAATTGGACTTTTACGCAACACCACATCTTCGACCGTAGTTTTATAAATGGCAAGCCCATTATCCAAAACCAGAATCCTTTTCAGATCGCCATTTTCCTGCAAAACATAGAGATCAAGATCACGCTCCTGTATTAATTGATAAGAACCCATTTTAAGAAGACTGCGCATTGTTTGCTTGTCAAGCTTGCGGCCGCTTTCAGGAGTACCGATAGAATTAAGCACAATTTTTGTCATTTTATCGATCTTTATCTTTTTTAAAAGATTTTCTTTAAAAGACATGATTATCACCTCATTTTTTTATGGTAAAGATTTAATACTTTTTTATAATTTCAGGCTATCAAAGTCAATTAAAAGGTATAGACAGGGCAGATCACTCTGATTTAATATCAGAAAAATAAAAAACCTCGTTGCGCTTGAAAAATTAAGCAGATAATATCTACATTAAAAACATGGTCTACACATTGGCAAAGCAAACATTCCCTTATATGCAAAGAGGAGGTAATTGGCATGAATAACGACCGATTTGCAAAATCAGTGGGATCCAGCCCGTATTTCAAGCCGATACTTGGCGGACTCGGTGTTGGTCTGCTCGGACTTTTATTCTATTTTATTTCTCCCTTTTGGTCATCTACCGGAAAACCCGAAGTCATTTCCGTTGGTGGATTTTTGGCTAATACTATTTCCTGGGGAGAAAAGGCGATTCTGAAGGACAACTATCTGGTATCTGGTATCCCTCCCATCCTCAGGTATCTGATATTAGGGATTGTCCTTGGTTCTTTCATTGATTCTGTGTTGTCGAAAAAACTCACATGGAAAGGGTTTAATAAACAAAAGATAATGAAAGACGACCTTCCGTATGACATCGGTGGCGGCATCCTGATCGGCTTTGGAGTTCTGCTGGCCAATGGGTGCGTGATCAAACATTTGCTTGCAGGGGTTCCTGGGCTGGATATTGCCAGTTTCGTTGCAATAGGTGGAATTATCATTGGAATATGGTTTGGACTTAAAATAGTAGGAGGGTAGGCTCATGGCAGGAAACCTGTGTGTTCTGTTGATCGGAATGGCCTTAGCTGTTGTAGTAAGACGGTCCAATTACTCAATTCCGGGGGCAATCAGCGACATTTTCATGATGGGCCGCTACCACCAGTTAGCCGGAGTGCTGGCAAGTATTTGTGCTTTTAGCCTCGTGAATATCTGGGGATATGAACCATGTCCCACCTGAGCTGATGTCGGCTGGGGCGGTGCCCCGGGATTGCATAGCCTGGTGGGTGGAGTGCTTCAGGGGATTGGCTATGTGCTGATTGCCGGCTGACCTCTTGCTACGTTAGTCCGCCTGGGAGGCGGCGTCAAAAGATACATGGTAGCTGTCGGCGGCTTTTTGATAGGAATTATCCTGTTTGCTCAAGTGGCAAACCCTGTTCATAAAATATTTGATCCATTACAGGTTAAAAACCTTGTTTCCATAAAGCAGTTTTTTTCTGCAAAGATTCCTGAAGGTGTTTCCGCAAAGGTTCCTGATCTGATAATAACAACTATAGAAGGCGAACAATTAATGCTGAAGGAACTGGCTGGCCAGAATCAGTTGGTAGTGGTCAATTTCTGGGCTTCCTGGTGCAGTCCTTGCGTAGAGGAAATGCCGCATTTTGAAAAGATTCACAGGGATTACCAAAACAAGAATGTAACCTTTCTTGGAATTGCGACAAAAGATTTGTTGCCTGCTGTCGAAAAATTTATTGCTCAAAGAAATATAACCTACAAAATAGCCATGGATGATCAGGATAAGATAGCCACTGCCTTTGGTGGTGTGAAAGTCTTGCCAACAACGATTTTTATAGACAAACAGAACAATATTGTAAAGGTTCATAAAGGCTATTTGTCTCAAAGAGAGTTGGATAAAAATCTAAAAAATCTACTACACTAATTGAGCGATGCTCAATTTAAGGGAACGCGTCAATAGTGGCCACAACAAGACCGATAACCAGATTTACTTTGTTTGGGGGAGTTGTAGTATTATTACTATGCTTGTCTGTATTTCCATCATCAGGACAGGCTCCCAAAGACACGAATTTGGTGCATGTTGAAGCTTATGCATCTCATGAAAGCATTAATGCTACAGGATCCTTCCAGATAACCGTTGTTGCAAATATAAAACAGGGTTTCCACATCAACAGCCATAAACCGTTGAATGAGTTTCTGATACCGACGGTGTTGAGGCTCAATGAAACAAGAGGAATTGCTTTCGGGTCGATATATTACCCAAGGCCCAAGCAGGTATTGTTTTCCTTTTCGCCGAAACACTTGTCTGTGTACGATGGTAAAATCTCTATTTTTGCCGAGTGCAAGGTTTCCGAAAATATTTCTCCGAAAAACATCAAAGTGTCAGGCGTATTTACTTATCAGGCCTGTAATGATCAAATGTGCTTCATGCCTGAGTCTATATGTTTTGAGATCCCTTTGAAAATTGTTAAGGCAGACTAACAGACCGGGCTGATTAACAAAGCAGCGGGGAATGCGCTCGTTTTTGCGGTTCAAAATATATAGTACGTCATGATTATTCTGAGACCTTTGAAAAATGCTCAATTTTGCCTAAGTTCAAGAAAGGCGAAAATTTTAACCGCAGGAATACATTGAGTATTTTGAGGATTAAAATTTGAGCGTGACGCTGAAATTGGGCGAAAGGGAGGGTTTTGCAAAGGTCTCATTCTGTCTATGGCGGCGAGCATGTTCGGTGCTTTCGAAATTAAGATACAGGCAGCAAGATAGATAAAATTACCGGTTGCTTATCATAAAGATTGTGTATATATTTTTTAAATTAAGCGTTTCGCTCAATTGAGGTGTTGGCACTTGGATTCAGATGGATAAAGGAATAAAATATGGATGATTATGCAAAGATAATATATAAAGACAAAACATATATACTCCCTGTTATTGAAGGTTCAGAAGGAGAAAAAGCTATAGATATTTCCAGCCTTCGCCAAGAGACCGGTTTGATTACACTTGATCCTGGATTTTCCAACACAGGCAGTTGTATCAGTTCCATTACTTATTTAGATGGTGAAAAAGGGGTTCTGCGTTATCGCGGCATACCGGTTGAGCAGCTTGCCGAACTTTCAAGCTTTACAGAAACAGCCTATCTTTTGATAAACAAAGTTTTGCCGACGAGAGAAGAGCTCAATCGCTTTTCAGTTCTGTTAAATGACCACTCCCTTGTGCATGAAGATATGCAGACTTTTTATCAGAACTTCCCGAGGGCTTCTCATCCAATGGGCATTCTCTCATCAATGGTAAATGCATTAAGAAGCTTTTATCCGGGACTTCAGGCCACAGAAGAAGAAATTAACATAATGGTTACGCGCCTTATCTCAAAGGTCAGGACATTGGCGGCAATGTCTTATAAGATATCAAGAGGCCACAAGGTGGTTTATCCCCGCCACGATCTGTCATATTGCGCAAATTTCCTGAATATGATGTTTAATACTCCGGTCAAACCTTATAATATTGATAAGGATATTGTTAAGGCTTTGAATGTTTTCTGGATTCTCCATGCTGATCATGAACAAAACTGTTCTACATCTGCCGTAAGAGTTGTCGGAAGCGGAAGGGTTAATCTTTACGCTGCAATTTCAGCAGGAATAGCTGCGCTCTGGGGCCCCCTGCACGGCGGTGCAAATCAGGCGGTTATTGAAATGCTTTTAGAAATACAAAAAAACGGCAGCAATTTGGATAAGACCGTTAAAAGGGCTAAAGACAAAAAAGACCCTTTTAGATTAATGGGTTTTGGCCATAGCGTATACAAAACCTATGATCCACGCGCCAAAATAATGAAAAAAATGTGTGATAACGTTCTGAAAAAGCTCAAAATAAATGATCCTTTGCTTGACATGGCAAAGGAACTTGAAGAAATTGCGCTAAATGATGATTATTTTAAAGAGCGCAATCTTTATCCGAACATCGATTTTTATAGCGGTATAATGCTGCGCGCCATGGGTATTCCTACAAACATGTTTACCGTCATGTTTGCCATCGGCAGGCTGCCTGGATGGATCGCTCAGTGGAAAGAAAGCGTTGATGATCCCAAATGGAAACTAAGCCGCCCCCGCCAAATCTATATTGGACCGACAAAAACTGAATATATTCCCATTGATAAAAGAAAGTAGATGGATCAGGAAGATTCTTTAATCGAATACATAAAGTCTGTCGCAAAAAATATGTTTCAGGGAGCCAGCGGCAGTCACGACTGGGACCATACGCTTAGAGTGTGCAGCTTGTGCAAGCGGATAGGAAAGGCCGAAGGAGCAGACATGGTTGTACTCCTCACAGCAGCATATCTGCATGATATAGGCAGGTGCTTTCAGGATGCGTCATGCGGCGAAATTTGTCATGCTGAAAAAGGCGCACAGATGGCATTACCTATAGTGAAGAAACTCCCTGTTTCGGAAAAACAAAAGAAAAACATTATCCACTGTATTAAATCCCATAGATTTCGCGGTAACCAAGCCCCAAAAACTATTGAAGCAAGGGTATTATTTGATGCAGACAAACTCGATGCAATCGGTGCGGTCGGTGTGGCAAGGGCATATCTCTTTGCCGGAGAAATCGGCGCAACGCTTCATAATCCTGATGTAAGTGTTGAACAATCCACACCCTATTCAAAAGATGATACAGGTTTCAGAGAGTTTAAGGTTAAGCTTTCCGGGATAAAAGACAGAATACTGACAAAAGAAGGAAAAAAAATGGCAAAAGATCGGCATGCTTTCATGGATAACTTTTTTAAACGGTTTTTAGAAGAATATGAGGGTAAGAGGTAAATATAGAAATCGTAATTTATTATCGAAATATGTCTATAATCCCTTTAAAATAACGTAGCGGTTCACGGCTCGAAACTTGAAATTGGAAATTGGAAAGAACAGTACAAAAGCATGAAGGCCAAATTTCTAATTTCAACTTTCTGTGAACGCTTACCAAAAAATTGACTCATTTTAAGAGGAAGTTACGAGGTATGAAATATTATGAGTATTAATATTGTTGGCAGAATCGATGATTTGATCAGTGTGAAGCACATACTTGTAAGTGTTTCAGACAAACAGGGGCTTGATGATTTTATTCCTGAGCTGCTTAAAATAAATTCTGAAATAAAAATATTTTCCACAGGCGGCACATATAACAAAATAAAGGAGATACTTGGCGCAGATGCCGCACCCTGCCTGAAACAGGTATCAGATTACACGGGCCAGCCGGAAACCCAGGGCGGCCTTGTAAAAACTCTTGATTTTAAGATATATCTTGGCCTCCTTACTGAAACATATAATGAGTCACATCAAAGTGACCTGGCAAGGACAGAATCTGTGTCTATTGATATGGTTGTCGTCAACCTCTACCCTTTTAAAGAAACCATATCAAAACCAGGCGTTACTGTCGAACAGGCCAGAGGCAATATAGATATCGGCGGGCCATGCATGATAAGGGCTTCTGCAAAAAATTTTATAAGGGTTGCGTCGGTTGTCGACCCTGTTGACTATGAAATGATTATATCAAAGCTAAAAACAAATACTGGATCAACATCCCTTAAACTTCGCTTTGACCTGGCGCAAAAAGCTTTTGAACATACAGCAATATACGACCGCGCAATTGCGGACTTTCTGAGCTCTCGAAAATTTGAAGATGTAAGTGGATGTTATGATAAGTGAAAAAAGTGACTAAAGTTTTAAGTGACTAAAGTGAACTAAAGTTAAGGTACGCGCCTTTGGCGCAGCCAATTTTATATAAAAAACAGAGCGAAGCGACTCATTAACTTTAGGCACTCGTAACTTCATTAATTAAGGAAACACAAATGACAAAAGATCTAAAAAAGATGTATACAACGATCATGGATGATCATTTTACTCCAAAAATGGAGATCAGTTTTATAGACCACGATAAAAGGCAGACCCTTTTTTATGAAAAGGTTGCCTGGACTATAGACAATGTCAAAAAAGGTCTGAGATACGGTGAAAATCCGGGCCAGGAAGCTGCATTATACAGACTGGTAAACGGAAATCTGATTCTGGGAGAAATCGAAACCATACAGCCAGGAAGGTATCTGGCTTCAGATATTGAACTGTTGCAGTCCGGCAAGCATCCCGGCAAAATCAACCTGACCGATACCGACAATGCTTTAAATATTTTGAGATATTTTACGGATAAGCCAACGGTTGTCATTGTCAAGCACAACAATCCCTGCGGCGTTGCCATATCCGATTCGCTGGAAAACGCCTATGAAAAGGCATATATAGCAGACAGGATTGCGGCCTTTGGCGGATGTATTGCGGTTAACATCCCTGTTGACAGGGCTACGGCTGAATCAATCAGCAAACAATATGCCGAAGTTGTCGTTGCTCCTGATTTTGAAGAAGGGGTTATGGATATCTTCGAAAAGAAAAAGAATCTCAGGGTAATCAGAATCGACAATATCAACAGACTTCAAGCTTTTGTCGGCAAAAGATGTGTAGAATTTAAAAGCCTGATAGACGGCGGAATTATTACGCAATGGTCTTTTGTCCCGTCTGCCCGTTCCAGAAAAGATCTTGCCCTTGCAGAATGTGAATACAAGGGGAAAACATATAAAATAAATCGGGAGCCTACAGACAGTGAATATAACGACATGCTCTTTGGCTGGCTTGTTGAGTCTGGAATTACGTCAAATTCCGTTATTTATGTAAAAGACAATGTTACCGTTGGAATAGGAACAGGTGAACAAGACAGAGTAGGTGTAGCGGAAATCGCAAGAGACAAGGCATACCGGAAGCTTTGTGATCGTTATTGCTTTGAAATGCACGGCATTGCTTATAATAATCTAAAAGACCCTGATAAAAAAGAGGAAATAGCTAACAGAGTGCGTGATGAAAAAGGCGGACTGGTCGGCGCCGCCATGGTCAGTGATGCTTTTTTCCCGTTCAGGGATGGTGTGGATGTTGGAATCCATGAAGGGATAACCTCGGTTATCCAGTCTGGAGGATCTGTCAATGATTATCAATCTATCGAGGCATGCAACGAAGCAGACGTTACAATGGTATATACGGGGCAAAGGAGCTTTAAGCACTAAAAGATCGCTTCGCTCTAATGTTAAATTTTGAATTATGATTTTTAATTGAAGCTCCCCGCCGCAAGCAGCTGGGAATCTTCGACCGTAAGGAAATTTGCTGTTTTTGGATTCGCTCGCTAACCCCGCCGCAAGCAGCTGGGGATGCGCTCGCTTTTGCGGTTCAAAACTGAGAATTTAGAATTTAAAATTATTCAGTTTCCTCAATTTTAGGCACTCGTAACTTACAGGAAAGTAAATCATGTCCAAGCTATTATGGGAACCCTCGGAACAAAGAATCAAAAATTCTAACATGTACAGGTTTATGAATTTTATTAATAACAGGTACAGCCGGAATTTTGTTGACTACAACTCCCTTTATCAATGGTCGATTGAAAATATCCCTGATTTCTGGGAATCAATGTGGAATTTTGCAGATATTAAAGCTTCAAAACCATATAATCAGGTTGTTGACGATCCATGTAAAATGCCTGGAGCCAGGTGGTTTTCAGGCGCAAGACTTAATTTTGCCGAGAATCTTCTCCGCTACAGGGATAATAATATTGCCCTGATATTTAAAGGAGAAAATCGTGATTCAATTAAAATTACATATTCCGAGCTTTATGAAGATGTAGCAAAAGTCGCAGAATCCTTAAAACAAGCCGGTATTCAGGCAAACGATCGTGTAGTTGGTTTTATGCCTAATATTCCTGAAACAATTATTGCAATGCTTGCTTCCACAAGTATCGGCGCGACATGGTCTTCATGCTCACCGGATTTTGGCATCAAGGGGGTTCTGGACAGATTCGGCCAGGTAAAACCCAAAGTTCTATTTACTGCGGATGGATACTTTTTTAAGGGGAAAAAATTTGACAGCCTTAAACGCATATCAAATATTCTAAAGGAACTCCCCTCTATTGAAAAGGTCGTTGTGGTGCCTTTTATTCAAGAAAATCCCGACATAAGCGATATTAAAAATTCAATTTATTACAATGATTTTAAATCTTCAAAATCCGGACTGGAAATCGAATTTAAGCAGCTTCCTTTTGATCACCCGCTTTATATCATGTATTCTTCGGGCACCACAGGGCTTCCAAAATGCATGGTACAGGGCGCAGGTGGGGTTCTTATTCACCAGATAAAAGAGTTGATGCTTCATACAAACCTGAAACGAAAAGACAGGATTTTTTATTTTACTACATGTGGCTGGATGATGTGGAACTGGCTGACCTGTTCCCTGTCCTTGGGCGCTACGATTGTTCTGTTTGACGGCAATCCTTTTTATCCTGTCCCCGGCGCTCTGTGGGAAATGGCTCAGGATGAAAAAATTACGATCTTCGGAACAAGCGCAGGATACATTGCCGCTCTGGAAAAAGCATCGATCATACCCTGTAAAGAATATGACCTTTCGCCCCTCAAAACAGTGCTATCCACAGGCTCACCGCTTTCCAAAGAAGATTTCGAATATGTCTACAATAATATCAAAAAAGACCTTCAACTGTCTTCCATCTCCGGAGGCTCTGATCTTAACGGATGTTTTGCTCTTGGGAATCCAATGACTCCGGTTTATGCGGGAGAGCTGCAGTGCAGAGGACTGGGCATGAAGGTTGAAGCTCTTGACGAAAATGGAAAACCAGTTATTAACAAGCAGGGAGAGCTGGTCTGCACAGCTCCCTTTCCCTCAATGCCTGTATATTTCTGGAACGATCCTGACAATAAAAAATACAATTCAGCATATTTTGAATCATATCCCGATGTCTGGACTCATGGAGATTTTATAGAAATCAATGATCATGGGGGAGTGGTAATGCTGGGACGATCTGACGCGACTCTGAATCCCGGAGGTGTAAGAATCGGAACAGCGGAAATATATCGTCAGATAGAACAGATAGAGGGAATAGAAGACAGCGTTGTTGTAGGGCAGAATTTTGAAAATGATGTACGGGTTATACTTTTTGTCAAGATGGCCGAAGGATATGAACTAAACGAAAATCTGATAAATAAAATCAAAACAACAATCCGAACCAGCGCTTCGCCCAGACACGTTCCAGCTATGATCCTGACTGTTAAAGATATACCATATACGCATAATATGAAAAAAGTCGAGCTCGCAGTAAAAAAAGTTATTCACAACCAGCCGGTGCTCAATAAAGATTCATTGAAAAATCCTGAAGCGCTTAAATATTTTGAAAACAGAAAAGAGCTCATCTAAAAATCAGCCCTGCATATCCGACAAAACTGTCATCAGGGTTTTTATCATAGCTCGTATTATAAGCAACAAGCTCCGCCTGTCCTGCCCCAAGCTTTTTTGCTGCAGCTATGGCTGTTGCCGCAGCTCCGGAACAGCATGCATTTTGATGTGATATAGCCTCTCTTATAACCGCACTGGAATCCATTGTAAGCATAACATCAATCATCCTGCGATCATTTTCATTACGCACCCAATCAACTGACTCAGGGCCTGTACCCTTTGGAATAAAACCGTAATTTATGCCGTAATGTGTAAGATCTGTTGATCCTATAACTTTTGTCCTGAGGCCGAGCTTGGAAGCTATTTTTGCTGCTGCTTTACCTATTTCAAAAGAATCGTTTGATGGGGGCACGCCAATTGGAACTATCTTTACATCCCCAAAAAAATATTTAATAAACGGAAGTTGGAGTTCTATTGTATTGTCCCGCATAAAACTGTCAGAAGTTTCAATATTAAATGTAAATTTTCCGGCAAGCTCCTCTGCAAGATCCTTTTCAATTTGAATTTCGCCAAACGGGGTTTCCCATGCACCCTCTTTCATAATATAATTTGAAGATTCAGGATGAAGATGCATGCCAAAAATAATTATTACATCAGTATGTTTTTTATCCTTGAGGCAGTTGATAACATTGCAGGCAATACTTCCTGAAAAATACCATCCAGCATGTGGCACTATTCCGCCTATTGCGTTTTCTTTTAAAGAATCCTTAACCTTTATTTCCTCAAGAAAACGTTTGATCTCAATTTCACATTCCTCTGCGCTGTCAGGGTACCATGATCCTGCTAAAATTGCTTTTCTTGCATTCATTGTTATACCCTGTTTTATTCAGTAAACATTTACCACAGTTCACAAGATTTAAGACTTTTTGTTTTGTTTGCTTTTTACTTTATTTTTAAGCCATTCAATCCATGGATCAAAGCCTGTATTCTTTGTTGCGGAAATCTCAAAAACAGGCATGCCGGGATTTATCTGTTGAATATTTTTAAGCGTTGAATTTTTGTCATATTCCAGATACGGCAACAGATCGATTTTATTTAATATTGCAGCGTTACATTCACGAAACATCAGAGGATATTTTAAGGGCTTATCCTCCCCTTCTGTTACGCTAAGAACGACCACGCGTGCGTCTTCTCCGATATCAAATTCAGCAGGGCAAACCAGATTCCCAATGTTTTCCACGATTAAGAAATCGATGTCATCCAAATCAATATTGCTTGCCGCCTTTTCAATAACATGGGCCGCAAGATGACAGTCTCCTCCGAATTCATCTGTATTAACCTGCACAACAGGAACGCCTGTCCTGGCAAGTCGATCAGCATCATTTGAAGTACATATATCTCCCACTATAACGGCGGTTTTTATTTCCGGCATTATATAAGACAGTGTCCTTTCAAGTGTGGCTGTTTTACCAGATCCAGGAGAACTCATTACATTGAGTACAAAAATCCCTTTTTCCGCAAACAGGTTTCTATTTTGCTGAGCCATTTTTTCATTAACATCCAGAACCCTGCGAACTACTTTTATTTCCATGTTGATATCCTTTGCCTTAAAATAATAGTAACCGTTCACGGTTCACGGTTCACGGTTCACGGTTTTTTTAATAAATTTTGTAATGATTGAAGCATGTTTGATATTGATCTTAATTCTTAAATTTTTTTCAGAAAATACCTTTGTCGATTGTCGATTATTTTTTTTACAATCATCAATTCTTTGAGCCTCTTGCTTTTATGTTTTGATCAACCGTTAACTGTAAACTGTTAACCGTAAACGGTTACAAATAATATTATCAAATTTAATCATACCTGAAGCGGTAATATTTTCTTATTCTTCTGCAACTTCGATCGAAATTATATCAAGTTCCCTTCCGGAAACAATATCAATTAATCCGCTTTCGCATTTTTTGCATTTAAAAACAGGACTGTTTATAGTCCACTTAAAATCACATTCTCTGCACCTGGCTACAACCGGAATTTCTTCAATGTTCAGCTTTGCTCCGGCAAGAGGTGTGTCTTTTGATACAATATCAAAACAAAACCGAAGGCTCTCAGGTACAATTGCAGAAAGTTTGCCTACCTTCAAGTTGACCCTTTCAACACAAGCATTTTTTATATTATCGGGTATTGAAGATATTGCGATCTCGACTATCTCCATTGCTATTCCCATTTCATGCATTATAAGTACCTGTATTTACAAAATTAGTCCTGGAGCAACCTTATATATTTTTGGGGGAAATCGTAACTACTCGGGTTCACGGTTCACGGTTCACAGTTATTCAATTTCGTACTGTTTTTTTCAACCGTGAACTGATAACTGTAAACCGTAAACGGTTACTTTTGTTTTAGCCACTACTGCTTAAATATCTCTGCACAAAACTCCCCAAGGGTGCACAGATCTTCGCAGATATAAACCCCGTTTTCTTTCATCACAGCAATTTTTTCCTGTGCCGTGCCCTTGCCACCGCTCACAATTGCGCCGGCATGACCCATCCGCCGTCCAGGTGGCGCTGTTAATCCGGCAATAAAACCAACAACCTTTTTTTTCATATTCTCAGAGATAAACCTGGCCGCTTCCTCTTCCGCGCTGCCCCCGATCTCTCCGACCATAAGAACCCCTTTTGTATCAGGATCCCTTTCAAATGCATCCAGACAATCTATAAAGTTTGTTCCGATTATTGGATCACCACCAATGCCTATACAGGTGGTCTGTCCTATTCCCTGCAAGGTTAACTGATTTACAACCTCGTATGTCAGTGTACCGGAACGGGATATAACACCTATGGGGCCGCCTGGTTTGTGTATAAATCCAGGCATAATGCCGACCTTGCACAGGCCTGGCGAAATGATGCCTGGACAATTTGGCCCCACGAGACGCGACCTGACATTTCCCATATAATTTTTAACTTTCATCATATCCAGAATCGGGATGCCTTCAGTAATTGTAACGATAATTTCAATTCCATTATCTGCCGCTTCCACAATTGCATCAGTTGCGTATTGCGGGGGAACGAAAATCATGCTGCAGTTTGCGCGGGTCTTATCGACAGCCTCGGCAACCGTATTAAACACAGGGATATCATCAATTTTTTCCCCTCCCTTGCCAGGGGTTGTCCCTGCGACAACATTTGTGCCGTATGCGACACATTGACGTGCGTGAAACTGTCCTTCTTTCCCTGTTATGCCCTGAACTAACAACCTTGTATTTTTATCAACAAATATACTCACTTTTTGAGACCCTTCCGCGCTCCTGCAAGTTCTGAAATCTTTTGCGCCGCATCCTTAAGATCTGCGGCATAAATCGGCTTAAAGCCGGATCCATAAAGAATCCTGCGGCCTTCCTCAATATTAGTTCCGTCCATGCGAATTACTACGGGTATGTTCAAATCTGTCTTGTCAACAGCACGAACAATCCCTTTTGCCAACACGTCGCAACGGAGTATCCCGCCAAAGATATTTATGAAAACCAGTTTCACATCCTTATCGCTGAGAATAAGCCTGAAACCTTTTTCAACCATTTCAATGGTGGTGCCGCCGCCAACATCAAGAAAGTTGGCAGGTTTTGCGCCTGCAAGCTTTATTATATCCATGGTCGCCATTGCCAGGCCCGCACCATTTACCATGTTGCCGACATTTCCATCCATCTTGATATAATGGAGATTAAATCTTGACGCTTCAACCTCAAGTGGATCTTCCTCCTCTATATCTCGATATTCAATGATGCCCCTGTGACGGAACAGTGCGTTGTCATCAATTTCTATCTTCGCATCCAGAGCTGTAATAGATTGTTTGGCTGTAACCACAAGCGGATTTATCTCAACCAAAGAGCAGTCATAATCAGTAAAGAGTCTGTACAGGTTCTGAAGTATTAAAACAAACTGCTTCCAGACAGAAGATGTAAGTTTCAGGTCAAAAGCGATTTTCCGGCAGTGAAAGGGCTGGAGACCGATGTTCGGATCAATATAAACCCTGATTATCTTTTCAGGCATTTCAACGGCCGCATCTTCAATATCGATTCCGCCTGCCTCGCTTGCCATAATAAGTATTTTTGAAGTTTTCCTGTCAGCAATAATGCTAAGATAAATCTCTTTATCTATTGCCAGCTTTTCTTCAATAAGCACCTTTCTGACAAGCTTTCCTCCAGGGCCTGTCTGTCTGGTAATAATCTTTGTTCCGATAAGGCCGTGCGTCAGACTATAAACCTCATCGGTTGATTCCGCAAGCTTGATACCGCCGCCTTTTCCCCGCCCGCCTGCATGAATCTGGGCTTTAATAACAACAGGAAACCTGCCGATTCTACGCGCTATGGATCGGGCCTCGTCAGGATCAAAGGCAATCCCTCCATACGGTATGTCAATATTGTATTTTCTAAATAATTCTTTTGCCTGATATTCGTGTATCCGCATTATATATCTTCCTTAAGGCTCTTACTACAGTGAGCTAAAGCAACAAAAAAAGTTGCAAGTGAGCTAAAGTTAAGGTATGCGCCTTTGGCGCCGCCAATTTTATATAAAAGATGGAGCGTAGCAACTCATTAACTTTAGGCACTTTAGCTCACTTTAGGCACTCGTAACTTCTTTACTGTTTACTCAATAATACAAAGCACAGCACCGTTTGCAACAGAATCACCTGTGCTGAAATTAACAGACTTAATCGTGCCGCTTGCCGGAGAAGGCAAAGCGTTTTCCATTTTCATGGCCTCAAGAATAACAATTGTTTCGCCTTTATTTACTGTGTCTCCTGCAACTTTTTCGTATTTTATTATCATACCGGGCATTGGAGCCTTAAGAGGAATGCCTTCAGTACTTTTAACCGGATTGGAAGCTTTCTGAACCTTAGGCCCCTGCAAAGAATAGTCTGCAGATGCTTTAGGGACAGAAGCTCCAACAGGAGCTTTTGGCGTCTCATAAACTGCGGCCAAAGGCTGAGGAGCATAAACAGGATTGGCTGCCAGGGGTGTCTGCTGGATATATCTTGCAACAGGAGGTCCTCCCTGTTCTTCTACGTCAACCTCAAAATACTCGTCGTCAACAAACACGTTGAATTTACGCAGGTATTCACCCTTGGGAGGAGCTTCTTTTTCCGGCCTTTCAATCAGCTTGCCTTCAAGGGCTTTTTTAATAAGTTCCTGCTCGGCCTTAACATCTTCCATTGTTTTTGGTCTTACTTCTTGGGGGGGCTGCTCTTTACCGTATTTCCATTTTAAAAATCTTTTGCCTGTAATAGGATAAAGCGCATATATAAGAACATCGTCTATGTCTTTGGCAAGACCTTCTACATCTTTCTTTGCCTTTTCCAGTTCAGGCTCTAAGACATCGGCTGGTTTGCATGTAATTGGAGTTTCTCCTCTTGTATAACCTTTTAAACTTTTGGCCATAACTTCGGAATCAATGGAAACCGGTGTCTTTCCGTACAGGCCGTAGCACAGGTCCTTAACCTGGCCTGTAATCATTTTGTATCTTTCTTTGTCATCGTCAAACAATACATTATTGACAGTCTGAACACCGACAATCTGGCTTGTAGGAGTAACAAGAGGAACCTGGCCAAGCTCTTTCCTGACCTTTGGGAGTTCTGCATACACCTCTTCTATCCTGTCAAGAGCATTCATCCCTTTCAACTGATTGACAAGGTTGGACAGCATCCCTCCAGGGGTTTGATGAAGAAGAACATTGATATCAATTATGGAAAGTTTTGTATCATCCAGCAAATGCCTGTACTTGGGAATAATATCTTTCTCAAAAATTCTATTAATAGCCGCCAGAAGCTTGATGTCAAAGCCAGTATCTCTGTTTGTTCCCATAAGTGTCATTACAAAGGGCTCAATAGCCGGGTGTGAAGTACGATATGCCATCGGAGACAGGCAGGTGTCAATAATATCAACACCAGCCTCAATAGCCTTTAGATGAGCCATGTCCGCCATACCTGAAGTAAAATGGCTGTGAAGATGAACCGGAACCGATAAAGTCGCTTTTAATGCCTTGACAATGGCATATGCGTCATAAGGGGCTATCATGCCGGCCATATCCTTTATGCAAATGCTGTCCGCGCCCATTCTTTCGAGATCTTTTGCTTTATTTACGTAATATTCAAGGTTATAGACGTCTCCGCCCATACGCGGCTCGGTTATTGAAAAGCATATGCAGCCCTGAAAATGTTTTTCGCATTTTTTGATAACAGGAACAACCGTCTCAAGGTTACGAAAGTCATTTAAAGCATCAAATGCCCTGAAAACATCAATGCCGTTTGCAGCTGCTCTTGCAACAAACTCTTTGGCAACATCATCGGCGTAGTTTCTGTATCCCACCAGGTTCTGAGCCCTGAGCAGCATGGACATCGGGGTCTTTTTAAAATATCTTTTTAAAGTCCTGATCCTTTCCCATGGGTCCTCATTCAAAAAACGGTGCATTGTGTCAAAAGTAGCTCCTCCCCATGTTTCCACAGCCCAGAACCCGACCTCATCCATCATCTCTGCAACAGGAATCATGTCTTCAGTGCGCCCCCTTGTGGCAAACAAGGACTGATGACCGTCACGCAAAGATAGATCCATTATTTTAATAGGGTTTTTTGCCTTAGGCCTGTCCTTACTGTAATCAATTTTTGTAATTTCCACCTTATTATGATCGCTCATATTAATAGTTCTCCTTTTTAAAGTGCCTAAAGTGCCTAAAGTTAATGAGTCGCTTTGCTCCATCTTTTATATAAAATTGGCTGCGCCAAAGGCGCACACCTTAACTTTAGCTCACTTTAGGCACTTTAGCGCACTTGTAACTTTTTTTGTTATTTTAGCTCACTTTCCTTTATAAAAAGCCTTCATCTGCATTAGGCCACGCATCTGCATCTGAGCCTGTCGCCCGCTTATACCCCACAGATTTAATGAAACCCGTCTTGATATAAAATCAGCGCTGTCGGCTACAATCGCGGGCTGCATGCCGACAAACTCCTCTTCAGTTTTAATATAGCTCATTACCGCAGCTGTTGCGGCGACCATCTTCTTTTTATCACCCATTACCCCGACTCCTTTGGATTGACGATTATCGACAATCATCAATCCTTGCCCTAATCCCTTAACCCTTAACCGTGAACCGTGAACCCCAATCCTTTAACCTTTTAAACAGGAATATTCCCATGTTTTTTGGGAGGCCTGCTTTCCCGCTTGCTGCACATAATCTCAAAAGCATCTATTAAACGGGGCCTTGTTTCTGAAGGAACAATCACAGCATCAATATAGCCCCTGGTTGCCGCGCAATAAGGGTTTGAAAAAAGATCCTCATATTCTTCAATTTTTTCTTTGCGCATTGCAACAGGATCTTCGGCAGACTTGATCACTCTACGATGAATGATATTAGCCGCTCCACCGGCTCCCATTACGGCAATTTCAGCGCCCGGCCACGCAAAGGCCATGTCTGCGCCCAGATGTTTTGAAGACATCGCAATATAGGCTCCTCCGTAATCCTTGCGGGTAATGAGAAGCATCTTCGGAACCGTTGCCTCTGAATAACACCAGAGCAGCTTTGCTCCGTGACGGATAATTCCTCCCCATTCCTGCTGACTTCCGGGAAGATAACCCGGCACATCGGCTATGGTCAGTATCGGGATGTTAAAGGAGTCGCAAAAACGTATAAACCGCGTAGCCTTGTCCGAAGCGTCAATATCAAGGCATCCGGCTAAGACCTTGGGCTGATTCGCGATAATGCCTATGCTTCTCTTGTTGAGCCTGGCAAAACATACTATTATATTTTTAGCATAATGCTCATGCGGCTCAAAAATCTCACCATTATCAACAATCGAACATATAACATCCTTCATGTCATAGGATTGACTTGGATTGCCGGGAATAATTGTATTAAGAGCCTGATCTGTCCTGGCAGGGCTGTCTCCTGTCTCCACTAAAGGCGGATCCTCCATGTTGTTTGACGGCAGATATGAAAGGAGTTGTTTTATTTTATTTATGGCGTCTTCATCGTTTTCACCTGCAAAATGGGCAACCCCGCTTTTTTCATTGTGCGTCATGGCCCCGCCTAGCTCCTCAAATGTAATTTCTTCTCCTGTAACGGACTTTATAACCTCAGGACCGGTAATAAACATATAGCTGCTGCCCTTTACCATGAAAACAAAGTCGGTCATGGCTGGCGAATAAACCGCTCCTCCGGCTGTGGGCCCCATAATCGCCGAAATCTGTGGGATAACTCCGGAACCGGCTGAATTTCGAAAAAAGATCTCGCCATATCCTGAAAGGGCATCAATCCCCTCCTGTATCCTTGCCCCTCCTGAATCGTTAATGCCCACAAAAGGCACCCCTGCCTTGAGAGCAAGATCCATGACCTTGCATATCTTTTTCGCGTGCATTTCACCCAAACTGCCGGCTCTGGATGTAAAATCCTGTGAAAAAGCAAACACATGCCTTCCATTAACAAGGCCATGACCTGTTATTACGCCGTCAGATGGAATTTCGACTTTTTCCATGCCGAAATTTACGCACCTGTGCGCAACAAACATGTCGATCTCACGAAATGTACCAGGATCAAATAAATGATTTAATCTCTCCCTGGCTGTCAGCTTCCCTTTCTCATGCTGGTTCGCAACCGCCTTCTCACCGCCCATCTTCAGGATTTTTTCTTCCATCTCCCTTAGATGCTTTATTTTATCTTCAACAATCCCCATTATTTATTCCCTTTCATTTACCACAATCTGAATATTTTTTATATTTTACCACAGAGAGCACGGAGAACACAGTAGTAACCGTTCACGGTTGTCGGTTCACAGTTCACAGTTTTTTCAGTAAACCATGCGACGATTGAAGCGTTTTGGATATTGGTTTTAACCGTAAACCGACAACTGTAAACCGTGAACAATAACTTTTTTATATATTTTTCTCTCTGCGTTCTCTGTGTGCTCAGTGGTTTAAAAGACCAAGCAGCTTTTGCGCCGCATTTGTTGGAGCGATTAAGCCTTTTTCCACTTCTCTTTTCATCTTCGGCAGCATCCTTTTAACATCGGGATTATTATAAAACCGCTCTTTCAGCCCTTCATCCAGCAAAGACCACATCCAGTCAACAGCCTGTTTTTTCCGTTTTGATTCCAGTTCGCCTGTAGCAGTAAGCCTTTGCCTATGATCTAAAACAGCCTTCCATATATCTTCAACACCTGTCATTTCAAGGGCGCTGCACGTCAAAACAGGAGGCGTCCAGGTCGGAGATGCCGGGCTCAATAAATGCAGGGCGATTTCATACTCTTTTTTCGCCTTTTTTACTCTTTCGATATTATCACCGTCTGCCTTGTTTATAACTATGGCGTCAGCCAGCTCTGAAATCCCTTTTTTGATCCCCTGAAGTTCATCTCCTGCCCCTGCCAGCATAAGAACCAGAAAAAAATCTACCATTGATGCCACGGCGGTTTCAGACTGACCCACCCCGACCGTTTCAACGATGATTACATCAAAGCCGGCTGCTTCGCATACAAGCATTGTCTCTCTGGTTTTTCTCGCAACCCCTCCCAGGATGCCTCCTGATGGAGATGGGCGGATAAATGCTTTTTCCTCAACAGACAGCCTTTCCATTCTGGTCTTGTCCGCCAGAATACTCCCTCCGCTCCTTGTGCTGCTCGGATCAACTGCAAGAACAGCCACCCGGCTCCCCTTCTTGACAAGGGGCATGCCAAGACTTTCAATAAAAGTGCTTTTACCCGCGCCCGGAACCCCTGTTATACCCAGCCGCACAGCCTTACCTGTATAAGGAAGCAGGCTGTCGATAATGGTCCTTGCCAAATCCTGATGGGACGCAAGAGAGCTTTCAATCAGCGTAATAGTCTTTGCAAGTACAGGCCTGTCCCGCTTCAGCACCCCCTGAATATAATATTGAGAATTATCTGCAATCATTTTTTAGTATTTAAATTTAACCATTAACCCTTTTTTATCACCGCAGAGCCGCAGAGAACGCTGAGAAATTTATTCTTTTAAATTGTCGTGAGAGGCGACAATTTAAAAAATCAACCTGTTTAATAACAATCTTAACAATGCGTTTCTTTTTGTTTTCCGTCCTCTCAACGGAAAACAAAAAAACTCTTAATCTTTGCGTTCTTTGCGGCTCTGCGGTAAAATATATTTTTTTGCATTTTTCTCCAAAACATTCAGCGTCTTATTTGCCGACTCAGTCAAAACCGTTCCAGGACCGAATATCCCTTTTACGCCTGCATTATAAAGAAAATCATAATCACCGGGCGGGATTACCCCTCCGACAAAGACAATAATATTCCCGGCGCCTTTCTTTTTCAAGGCATCTATAAGCTGCGGAACAAGAATTTTATGGCCCGCGGCAAGGCTTGAGACTCCCACAACGTGCACATCATTCTCAACAGCAATGTTTGCGGCTTCCTCCGGAGTCTGAAACATGGGGCTGATATCCACATCAAATCCAAAGTCGGCATAGGCTGTGGCAACAACTTTAATCCCTCGATCATGACCGTCCTGCCCCATTTTTGTAACAAGTATTCTCGGCCTTCTCCCTTCTTTTTCCATAAATGCCTTGGTTCTTTTCCTGATCGAAGCGATTATTTCGCTGTCTCCATATTCAGCGGAATAAACCCCTGATATGCACTGGTTTGTGGCCACATAACGCCCAAAAACCTTTTCCATGGCATACGTGATCTCTCCAACTGTTGCCCTTGCTCTAACAGCGGGAATGCATACTTCAAGGAGGTTCCCTCCGGATTCAGCACATTTCGTAACAGCCTCAAGAGCCTTTTCCACAACAGCAAAATCCCGTTTTGCCTTTATCTCTTCTAATCTTGCGACCTGCTCGTCGCGAACTGAGTCTAAAACCTCCAAAACATCAAGAGGGTCTTCTTCCTCTATCCGGTATTTATTTACACCAACAATAACATCCTTGCCCTGGTCTATCCACGCCTGCTTTCTGGCTGCTGATTCCTCTATTCTCATCTTCGGCATACCGGATTCTATAGCCGCGGCCATTCCTCCCAGATCCTCCACCTCCTTAATGATCTTTTTAGCCTCCTGGATTATTCCATGGGTCAAAGCTTCCACATAATATGAACCGCCAAGCGGATCAACCACATGACATATCTGGGATTCTTCCTGAACTATCAACTGGGTATTTCTGGCGATCCTGGCGGAAAAATCGGTGGGAAGACCCACGGCCTCGTCAAAAGAGTTGGTGTGAAGTGACTGGGTCCCTCCCAGAACAGCGGACATACATTCAAGGGTTGTGCGTATGATATTATTATAAGGGTCCTGCTGAGTCAGGCTCCATCCTGAAGTCTGGCAATGGGTCCTGAGTATGAGAGATTTGGGATTTTTCGGGTTAAACCGGCCTACGATCTCCGCCCATAAAAAACGGGCAGCCCTTAACATGGCAATATCCATGAAAAAGTTCATCCCTATGCCGAAGAAAAAGGAAAGACGCGGAGCAAAAGTATCGATATCCAGTCCCGCAGCAAGGGCTGCTTTTACATATTCCAGCCCGTCGGCTAATGTAAAGGCTGTTTGAAGAACCGAATCCGCTCCCGCCTCCATCATGTGGTAACCGCTTATGCTGACTGTATTGTATTTTGGCATATTTTTCGAGCAGTACTTGATAATATCTGAAACTATCCGCATGGAGGGTTTTGGAGGATATATATATGTGTTTCTTGTCAGATATTCCTTTAAGATATCGTTTTGAATAGTGCCCTTTAACTTATCTGCAGATACGCCCTGCTCTTCAGCAGCAACTATATATCCTGCCAAAACAGGCAGCACAGCGCCGTTCATGGTCATGGAAACAGACATCTCATCCAAGGGGATCTGATCGAAAAGGATTTTCATATCCTCTACAGAATCAATTGCCACGCCGGCCTTTCCAATATCCCCCACTACCCTTGGATGATCCGAATCATAACCCCTGTGAGTGGCCAGATCAAAAGCCACTGAAAGCCCTTTCTGGCCTGCGGCAAGGTTTTTCCTGTAAAACTCATTAGACTCCTTTGCCGTAGAAAAACCGGCATACTGGCGGATAGTCCACGGCCGGCCGGCATACATGGTGGCTCTCACTCCACGGGTATAAGGAGCAAGCCCGGGGAATGTATTCATGGATTCAAGCCCTTCCACGTCTTCGGCAGTGTAAAGTGGTTTTACCGGTATGCCTTCAGGTGTCATCCAGTCAAGCGAGTCAACAGCTTTTCCCCTTAGCTCCTTCTCCGCAAGCTCAGTCCATTTCTCTTTGTCCGAACGTATAGCCATAATCTAATCCCTTTTACGGGGTTCACGGTTCACGGTTCACGGTTTACGGTTTCTGGTTCTCATGACTTTTGATGCCCGCCACATATATTCCAGCATTCCAGTATTCCAATCCCCTAATCCTTAACACCTAACACTTAACACCTAACACCTATCTCTCACACAATTCAACCAAAACCCCGTTTGTTGCTTTTGGGTGCAGAAAAGCTATTTTTGCGCCTCCTGCGCCTTTTCTCGGTTTTTCATCAACAAGTCTTACACCTTTTTCCTTTAATTCTTTTAAAGCCTCTTCTATGTTTTCAACACGCAAGGCAATGTGATGTATCCCTTCTCCCCTCTTTTCCAGATATTTCCCTATAGGCCCATCAGGGTCGGTAGTTTCAAGCAGCTCGATCTCACTTTCTCCGATCGGAAAAAAAGTGGTAATAACCTTCTCCTCTGCCATTGCTTCAGAGTCTTCGAGCCAAAGTCCAAGGACATCGCCCCAGAATTTTTTCCCCTTGGTTATGCTCTTTACCGCTATCCCGAGATGATCAATCTTCAACACTTTCATAAAATCTCCTTTTTAATAGTTCAGGGTTCAAGGTTCAAGGGTTTTGAAAGATGAACATCGAACATTGAACATTGAACGTCGAATAATGATGTCGCTCCGCTCCTCAAATTATTCTAAAATCGAATGAAAAAACAAACACCCAATACCGAACAGTAAGCAGCTATTTCTGTGTTTCCCTGAGTTCTTTTTTTCCCATTCAACATTCGATGTTGGACGTTCGATGTTGGACGTTCGATGTTGGACGTTCGATGTTGGACGTTCATTTTTTTTCAATCCCTTAATCCCCTAATCCTTAATCCTCTAATCCCTCAATTTTTATACCTGTCCATCGCCCTCTTAAACCCGGGCATAGAATTAATTATAGTTTTATCATCCACACAAAATGCGATCCTGAAATGACCCGGGCCGCCGAAACCACTTCCCGGAACAGTAAGAATCAATTCATCCTGAAGTGTTTTTACAAATTTTACATCATCAGGAACCGGGGTTTTGGGAAAGAGATAAAAAGCGCCGGACGGCTTGGTAAACTCATATCCGCAATCAGCAAGACCGTCACACAGCAGGTCTCTTTTCCTGGCGTATTCGGATATATCCACGCTTATACCCTGCAACGATCCGACTACACGCTGCATAAAGGCAGGCGCATTTACAAATCCTAAAATTCTGTTGGCAAGGGCTATGCCGCCAAATAAATCATCCTTACAGGCGGCAGCCGGATTAATTGCAACAAATCCTATCCGCTCCCCGGGAATGGAAAGATCCTTGGAATACGAACTGGCTATTACAGTTTCGTTGTAGCAGGAAAATATGCTTGGCACATCAAGGCCGTCATAAACAATCTTCCTGTATGGTTCATCAGATATAAGATAGATAGTCCTGTTTAACGATCTGCTCTTTTCGTTTAAAATTGCGCCCAGCTCGTTCAGGCTTTGCCTGGAATATACCTGCCCTGTGGGATTGTTAGGAGAATTTATCAGAACCGCTTTGGTCTTTTCATTTATCGCAAAAGAAATCGCATTAACATCCAGGGAAAAGTCAGGATTTGTAGGCACCGTCTTCAAGACCCCTCCGTGGTTGTCAGCGTAAAAATTATACTCAACAAAACAAGGTGCCGGCGTAATAACCTCATCGCCTGGATCAAGTATGGCCTTGAGAATAACATTTAAAGCTCCTGCTGCTCCGCATGTCATGATAATCTCATTTGCAGAAATTTTTGTCTTCTGCTCCACGGAAAGATAATCGGCAACAGCCTTTCGAACATTCGGATATCCTGTATTGGGCATATAGGCATGATGTCCGGTTCCAGACGCATTAGCAGTCTTGATTAAAACCTTTCTGAAATCTTCAGGAGGCTGAAGGTTTGGATTCCCCAGGCTGAAATCAAATATCCTGTCAGCGCCGTGCTCTGCCTTAAGACGCGCGCCCTCTTCAAACATCTTCCGTATCCAGGACGACTTTGACAGCATTATTTCAATCTTTTTCGCTATAGCCATAATAAGCTCTCCTGTTATTTAAGATTTTCGCTGATAATTAACCGCAGAGCCGCAGAGGACGCTGAGGTTAAAGATTTTTTTGTTTTCCGTTGAGAGGACGGAAAACAAAAAGAACCATCTGAAAACTGGATTCCTCATTTAATTCGTTCACTATTCTTACTATGCCATCCCGCATAAGGGGCACATTGAAATTCAGGATCAAGCAGTCCCGGGTCAAGCGCTTTATGTACCTCTATTATAGCCGCCCCAATAGTTTTACTGCTTAATTCGCTTATATCTATTATGATTCAGTCAGTCAGCATGTTTTAAAAGGTTGTTTTTTTTCTTTCTGCCCTCTCAGCAGAAAGGAAAAAGGGTACTTCTACCTCTGCGCCCTTTGCGACTCTGCGGTGAATAATGGCAATTTTCGTTAAGCTTGTTCCACCGATTTTACCTCTGGAATAGATTTTTTTAATAACTGCTCAATCCCGTTTTTTAATGTCATCTGCGACATGGGGCATCCTGCGCATGCGCCCTTCAACCGCACTTTGACCACTCCGTCTTGAAAATCAACAAACTCAACATCGCCGCCGTCAGCTTGTAACATAGGCCTGATTTTGTCTATTGTTTCCTTGATTTTTTCCTGCACAGTTTCCCCCTTTTATTAATTTTTTCACCGCAAAGCCGCAAAGAACGCAAAGATTAAGAGTTTTTAAAAAAAAACTTCTTTGCGTCCTCTGCGGCTCTGCGGTGAGAAATCCCCGACCCCTTAATCTCTGACACTTCTCATCCCATAAAAATCCTTCTTAAACACATCAAACTTATCATCAATTATGGCCTGCCGCATATTTTTCATAAGTCCGATATAATAATGGATATTATGAATCGTGTTTAACCGGTAAGCAAGCAGTTCTTTGGACATATAAAGATGCCGCAGATAAGCTCTGGAATAATTGCTGCATGCATAACATTCGCATCCGGGCTCAACAGGCTTTGTGTCGGTTTTAAAACATGAATTGCAAATATTTATTGTACCGCTGGCAGTAAACAGTTGGCCGTTTCTGGCGTTTCTTGTGGGAATCACACAATCAAACATGTCCGCCCCAAGCGAGACAAGCTCTACAATATCTTCCGGAAAGCCGACACCCATGACATATTTCGGCTTTAAATCAGGCAGCCTGGGAAGTGTGAAATCGGCAATATCAAGCATTATGTCCTTTGGTTCGCCAACACTTAAACCGCCGACTGCATAACCGCTGAATCCAATATTCAAAAGATCATCAATCGATTCCGCTCGAAGATCCTTGAACATGCCGCCCTGCACAATTCCAAAAAGAGCATTATTTTCTTCGTTTTCCCAGCTCTGTTTACATCTTTTTGACCATGACGTGGTAAGCTTTACGGCATCTCTGGCTGTTTCCATATCCGATGGATATGCAATGCAATTATCCAGGCACATAATAATATCAGAACCAAGACAATTTTGTATCTCAACCGCCTTTTCAGGGGTCAGCATATGACTTGACCCGTCAATATGTGACTGGAATAAAACCCCCTCCTCACCTGGCTTGGACAGCTTTGCAAGGGAAAACACCTGAAACCCGCCGCTGTCTGTTAAGATCGGCCCATTCCAGTTCATAAACTTATGAAGACCGGAAAAAAGATTTATCACCTCGCATCCGGGCCTTAAGTACAAATGATAAGTATTCCCTAAAATTATCTGCGTACCTGCATCAAGCAGCTCTTCGGGCGACAGCGATTTTACACTTGCAAGTGTGCCCACAGGCATAAAAACAGGAGTCTCAATCGTGCCGTGAGATGTGTTTATAATCCCAGCTCGTGCTCGCGTTTCTTTTGATTCAGATGTTATCTTAAAATTAAACATCGTTCATTTTTTATTTTTTCACCGCCCGCTTCGCTCAAGGCGCAAAACTCGCAAAGGAAAAATGTTATTTCTTTTCTGCTGAGAGGGCAGAAAAGAAATGATCTCCATCGCTTCGCGATAACAAAGATATATTGTATTTAGATTTAGACAGCTTGGTTTTTAAATTGTCGCCTCTCACGACAATTTAAAAAAATAAACTTCTTTGCGTCCTCTGCGGCTCTGCGGTGAATAAAAAATTTGAGTTATTCACATTATCACCATCGCATCCCCGTAACTGTAAAACCTGTACCTTTCCTTTATAGCCTCGTTGTATGCCGCCAGAATATTTTTGCGGCCTGCAAAAGCAGATACAAGCATAAGGAGGGTCGATTGTGGGAGATGAAAATTTGTGATCATAGCGTCAACAACTTTAAATCTGTAACCCGGGTATATAAACAGATCGCAATTCCCGCTTCCATAAGAAACATTTCCGTTATTATCGGATGCAAACTCCAGGCTGCGCACACAGGTCGTGCCCACAGCCACAATCCGGCCGCCTTTTGCCTTTGCACAATTTATTGTTGCCGCACCGTTTTTTGAAATACAGTATTGCTCGGAATGAATTTTGTGATCCCTTATATCAGGCACCCTTACCGGTAAAAAGGTACCATATCCCACATGCAAAGTAATTTCAACTATGTTTACGCCGATAGATTTTATTTTTTCAAGCAGCTTTTCTGAAAAATGCAGCCCTGCCGTAGGGGCCGCGACCGCCCCTTTTTGCCTGGCATAAACTGTCTGGTAGGATTTTCTGTCATTACACGGAAAAACTCCGTCGTTCCTTTTAATATAAGGCGGAAGCGGCATATTGCCTATCCTGTAAAGAAGGTTCTCAAAATCGCCGTCATAAAAAAATCTCAGTGTATGAATTCCATTCTGAAAATCTATCACCTCGGCCTTTAATTCCTGATCAAAAACAAACAATGTTCCTTGCTTAGGACGTTTTGAAGCCTTTAGAAGACACTCAAAAACAAATTCTTTATTTTTTTCTTTTTTTTTATATGATCCAGCATAATTAAGAATAAGAGCTTCAACCTTTCCGCCTGTATCCTTATGCCCCAAAAGCCGTCCTGGAATAACCTCTGTGTTGTTTACAACCAGCACGTCCGACGGCAAAAGAAGGCTGTAAAGTTCATAAAACAGATGATGCGACACCTCTCCTGTCATGCGGCCTAAAGACAACAGCCTCGATTGATCTCTCTTGCCTGCCGGTTCTTGAGCAATAAATTCCTCAGGAAGATCGTAATTATAATTAACAAGTGAATACATAATAATTTGGTTTACGGTTCACAGTTCACGGTTGCCGGTTCTCCTGCCTCTTAATCCACTAATTTCTAATCTTTTTTATCACCGCCCGCTTCGCTCAAGGCGCAAAGCTCGCAAAGAAAAAATAAATTTCTTTGCGCCCTCTGCGGCTTTGCGGTGAAAAATCCCTGACCCCTATTTACCCCCTTCCCAAAGATACCATAAACAGACCTGTAAGCATAAGCACAAAGCCGAACCTTCTGAGGGTGTTGTCCGGTATTTCATGAATCTTTTGCACCCAGAACTTCATCTTTTCAGGAAATGCAAAATAGGGAAGCCCTTCAACTATCATCACCATTCCAAGCACGCACAGAAAAAATTCCATTTAATTCCTCTTTTTAAGTTACAAACAAAGTTACAAGTGAGCTAAAACGCCTAAAATGCGCTAAAGTTAATGAATGCGCCTTCGGCGCAGCCAATTTCATATAAAAGATGGAGCATGGCGACTCATTAACTTTAGGCACTTTAGCTCATTTTAGCTCACTTGTAACTTGCTTTTTTAAACTTATGCAGTCTGTTTTGTCAAAACAAAATGGCTTGACTATGAGCCGCAATAAGATATAAATTAATCAGGGTTCAGGGTTCAGGGTTCAGGGTTCAGGGTTCAGGGTTCAGGGTTCAGGGATTAAAAGGATTAAGCCTTTTCGATAGGCTGGGAAGGAGAATATATATGCCACAAATAACTCTCAAAGAGACAATAACCAAAAAAATAGAGATACCTATGGATGCACTTTTTGAGCTTATTGACAACCTGACAGCCGAAGAACGTAAAAAGTTGTTATTAAGACTTAAAGTAAAACCAGTTAAATTAAGCCCTTTCAAAAAAGATAAAATTAATTCCATTTTGACTGACTTTGCGGGAACAAACTTGTATGAGGACGAATTTCTGAAGGATTTAGAAGAAGGACTAAAAAAATCATCAGTATGTTTATAGGTCAAAATGCCTGTTATTGCTGTACTCAGAAACGATATTAAAAAATACATAAAGAGCCACGAGCTTTCTAAAAAGTGGGAAAAGGCCAAGAAGCTTTTTGAAAACGATCCTTCGCATCCATCTCTTAATACCGAATTACTTGAACCCAAACATCGCCTGATCTATTCTTTTAGAATAGACAGAAAATATCGTGCTCTATTCATTTGTTTGCCAGAGGATAAGATAGAAATAATCACTATTACTAAACATTACCGCAAATAAAACCATTTAAACTTTTTCTGTTTCGTGCTTTGTGATTATTTTTTTATTTTTCTCTGAGATCTCTGTGGTTAACAAAATATAAAAATATAATTATGGAATTTGAACCGGTTATTGGGCTTGAAGTTCATGCCCAGCTAAAGACAAAAACAAAAATTTTCTGCAACTGCTCAACATCCTTCGGAGCTCCTCCCAACACCCATACATGTACGGTATGTCTCGGTATGCCAGGGGCGCTTCCGGTGCTGAATAAAAAGGTCGTTGAATACAGTCTGCGCGCAGCCCTGGCCACAAGCTGCAAAATCAACCGTGAAAGCAGGTTTGCCCGCAAAAACTATTTTTATCCTGACCTTCCAAAAGGTTACCAGATTTCCCAGTATGAACTTCCGATCGCGGAGCATGGATTTCTGGAAATAGAGGCCCATGGCCGCAAAAAAAAGATCGGTATTACCAGGATACACATGGAAGAGGATGCAGGCAAACTGACCCACGATCCTGACAGGCCGTTTAGCATGGTCGATTTCAACAGGACAGGGGTTCCCTTAATCGAGATAGTCAGCGATCCGGATATCAGGTCGCCCGAAGAGGCAGGCGCCTATCTCAGGCAGCTCAGGTCGATTGTGCGTTATTTGGATATATGCGACGGCAACATGGAGGAGGGAAGTTTTCGGTGTGATGCAAATGTATCGATCAGGCCGGTTGGGTCTGAAACTTTCGGCACACGCGCGGAGCTTAAAAATTTAAACTCCTTTAAGCATGTTGAAAAGGCGCTGCATTACGAAATAATAAGGCAAAAGGAAATTCTTGTTGAAAACGGCCAGGTGGTGCAGGAAACAAGGCTGTGGGACCCTGATAAAAACACGACGACTTCAATGCGATCAAAGGAGGAGGCTCACGACTACAGATATTTTCCGGACCCCGACCTTCTGCCCCTTGTAATCGACGACAACTGGATCAATGATGTAAGAAAAAGCCTGCCCGAACTTCCCAGCGCAAAAACAAAGCGCTTTATAAAGGATTTTTCCCTTTCTTCAAACAACGCCGAAACATTAACGTCCGGCAGGGAACTTGCAGAATACTTTGAAGAATGCACAAAACAATTTCCCAATCCAAAACAGGTTTGCAACTGGATCATGGGGCCGCTCATGGCTCTTTTGAACGCTGAAGGAAAAACAATATCTGAAGCCCCTGTGTCAGCCAGCGACCTTGCCGAACTCCTCAAGCTTATTGATAATGGAATCATAAGCAACAAGATCGCAAAAACCATATTTGAAGAAATGGCGCAAACAGGCAAAGCCGCGAAACAACTGGTCAAGGAAAAACATCTTGTACAGGTTACAGACGTTTCCGCAATAGAGGAGGTTGTGTCAAATGTGCTAACCGCATGCCCCAAAGAGGTGGAAAGTTACAAAAACGGCAAAACAAAGCTTTTAGGCTTTTTCGTCGGACAGGTAATGAAGGAGACAAAAGGAAAGGCAAATCCAAAAATCGTGAATGAAATCCTGAAAGAAAAACTGAAATAAAAAACTAATCACGAAAGCACGAAAGTTCGAAAACACGAAAAAGATGATTGAAGTAAAAAAAGAAAAACATCAGTTTGAGGAGCTCAGCAATAAGATTATCGGCGCTGCCATTGAAGTCCATAGAACCCTTGGGCCTGGTTTTCTGGAAAGTATTTATGAAGAAGCATTAAAGATTGAATTATCTGAACTAAAGATTTATTATGACAACCAAAAAGATGTAAAAATAAACTATCATGGCATCGAGGTTGGGCAACATCGTCTTGATATACTTGTAGAAAATATAATTATTGTGGAATTAAAAACTGTAAAAGAGTTTGCGGATATTCATTTTGCCCAACTTCGATCCTATCTCAAGGCTACCGGCCTAAAAGTTGGCCTGTTGCTAAATTTTGGCAGGCCTACCTTAGAAATAAAACGGGTGGTTAATTGATTTCGTTAATAGAAAAGATTATCGGCTTCTCTATTGAAGTTCACAAGGTGCTTGTAACTGTTTTTTAATACTTTTATAGTTTCGTGCTTTCGTACCTTCGTGTTTTCGTGATTAAAAAAAATATTAATGGAGGAATTCTTGAAAATTTTATTTAATAAAATCATCGGGCTTGCGCTTCTTACCCTTGCGCTGACAGCCATAATAATGTCGCCGGATTTTGCCTTTGCAAAACAAAGCAGGATCGCAATCGTGCCATTTACGATGAATGCTGAAAAGGATCTCACCTATCTTCAGGAAGGCATCCTTTCAATGCTGTCATCCCGCCTTTCATGGGAAAACAAAGTCTCTGTTATCACCCGGCAGGAAACAGCCACGGCTGTTAAATCTATCGCTGCCCCTTTAAATGAGGCAAAGGCGCGCGAAATCGGCTCCATGCTGAAAGCTGACTATGTGCTTTTCGGCAGCATCACAATTTTTGGAAACAGCGTTAGCATGGATGGAACAATAGTAGATATTTCCGATGCCAAGCCGCCTCTTTCCTTTTATAACCAGAGCCAGGGCATGGAAGAGGTAATCCCGCGCATTAATCTGTTTGCCGAAGAAATAAATGAAAAGGTGTTTGGCAGACAAACCGCGACCAGGCAGCTTCCGCAGCAAAGCGCTCCCGCTCAAAGGCCGTCCCAGTATATGCATCCTGAGCGCCTGCTTCCAGGAGAGTTCGTTGAATCTGAAGAGGACGTTGAAGGAGGCAAAAGCCCGTTTGTAATGAGCAGGCGCGGCGATGCCGGCCCGGGATTCTGGAAAAGCAAAGATTTCCGCATGCAGATAAAAGGCCTGGCGCTTGGTGATGTTGACGGAGACGGCAAAACAGAGACAATAATGATAGAAAACCAGAAAGTGCATATCTACAGGTCTGAAAATGATCGCTTTACCAAAATAAAGGAGATTGCAGGCGAAAAATATTATAAATATCTTGCTGTTGATGTTGCCGATATTAATAAGGACGGCAAGGCTGAAATATTTGTCACATGCCTGGATAAAAACAGCAAATCGCTTAAATCCTTTGTCCTGGAATTCAATGGCAGCGATTTTAAGACTGTCGCGGATAATGAAAACTGGTATTTCAGGGTTATTTCACGGCCTGTGTTAGGACCCATGCTTGTTGGGCAGAAACTGGGTGTGTCCGACCTTTTTATGCCCGGCATATACGAGCTTGCCTGGACGGGCAGCAGCTATAAGCCACAGGGCAAAGTCGCCATGGGCCTGCCGGAAAATATTACTGTTTTTGGATTTACCATGGGAGATCTTTTAAATAACAAAGGCGAAGTTGTGGCTGCATTTGACGAGAAAGAGCGGCTGCGGATATATTCAACAGGCGGCGCTCAGGAATGGAAAAGTGAAGAAAAGTTCGGCGGCAGCGAAAACTATATCGACATTAATTTTCAGGATAAGGAAGGAGATTATGAAAACCGTGTTTATCTGCCGCACAGGCTTTATATCGTCGATCTGAACAAAGACGGCAAAACAGAGCTGATTACGGTGAAAAACAAATCGATTTCAGGTAGTTTGTTCAGAAGATTCCGCCATTACAGCGGAGCCTGGTTTGAATCCCTTTCCTGGGACGGGCTTGGTCTTTCCAAAAACTGGCATACCCGCGAGGTGTCGGGTTATATCTGCGATTATGCAATAGGAGATATTAACAATGACGGCAAGCTGGAACTCGTAGCCGCGATTGTAAGCAAGCGCGATGTGTTAGGGCAAAAGGCAAAAAGCTCGGTCATAACTTATGATCTTGCGCCGCTGATGGGGGAATAGGGATTAGGTGTAATATTAATTTTGAACCGCAAAAGCGAGCGCATTCCCCGCTGCTTGCGGCGGGGTTAGCGAGCGAATCCAAAAATGGCAAACTTCCTTACGGTCGAAGATTCCCCGCTGCTTGCGGCGGGGAGCTTCAATTTTAAGTTTTGAATTAAAGGATTAAAGAGACTTTAATATCGAATGTCGAACAAGGAATTTCGAATTATGAAGTTTTTTATAATTTAACCATCTTTGGTCTCCGTGGGCTCTAGTGGTAAAATAATGTTCTTCACTTCGATATTCTGCGGTTAGAAAAAAGTAATGCCCCAAAATATATCCCTAATTTTATGCCCTTGACATTGGCACCACATTATGACACTTTAAATGAAAAGTGGGGGATAATATGCTAATTCCAACCAAAATTCAGATTGATAAAACAAGTTACGAATTTATCAAAGATGCCTGCAAAACTCTGCATTACAAAAGTCTGAGCGAATATATGCGAGAGGCCATCAACACCAAAGTGGCTGAAGACCGCAAAAAGCTCAGGGACTTAAAAAGAATAGCGGCCATGGAGATGATCGGCAAAGCGTCGTATGATAATGTTTTTGAATCAATAGAGGGAGAAGATTTTGAGAGCCGGTGAAATATATTGGGTAAATCTTGATCCGGCCATTGGAGATGAAATCAAGAAGAAACGACCGGTAATTGTCATAAACGGTGGTCATGACAAGCATCTCAAGCTTGCCATTGTTGTGCCTGTTACTGCCTGGAGCCCATACTGGGATAAAAACCCGTTTTTTGTTTCTTTGGAACCTGATTCAAGCAAAGGATTACAAAAAAGATCAGCGGTTGATTGTTTCCAGATCAGGGCTATCAGCCATGATAGATTTGTGGAAAAGATCGGAAACATCTCGGATGATGAAATTAACCTTATAAAAAAGTCAATTGCCTTAATTCTGGATATTCAACCTGAACAGTGCGAATAATACGATCTGGCGCCGCTGATGGGGGATTAGGGGATTAGGGGATTTAGGGGTGTGTCCCTCTATGAAAAGGTGATTTAGCGACAAGGAAAATATGGTAATGGAAAAAGAACTGCCCCAATTTTTATGCCCGTTTTTTTGGGATGTTGATTTTCGAATGCTTTCAATTGCTAAATCAGCCTACTTTATTATCAGCCGACTTATGGAACATGGCGATGAAGCGGCAATAATTTTTCTTTTGAAAACCTATAGCAGAAAAGAAATGATTAATGTTCTAAGAAAGAGCAGATCCCCTTCAAGGAGATCAAGAAATTTCTGGCGAATATTTTTCGATCTTGAAGGTGAAACATGGACTCCAAAGCAATATCCGACTCCTTATGGGATTTACTCCAAAGACTGAATTCCATTCCCGAGATGAAATGTTCTTATTTGGGTGGAGGAACAGCTCTGGCAATGGAAGAAGACCACGGCATTCGGTATAGTAAGCTTCTTTTTCTTAAAGGACTGGTTGATTTTGAAGAAGCTGATCAGGAAGGTGAATTGCCAATTCTTTGGGATATCAGTTGGAAAGAAGTAAAAAAATGTTTGATAGATGAAGTTAAGCATATCGCAAGAAAGATACAGTAAAAAACGACATAAACATGGCGAATAATGTATGACCAACTACGAAAAACTTTTTCAAGCTCAAATGCAAGACCCGCAGTTTGTCAATGCTTATTATGAGGCACGAGTAGAACGGATTGCAGCTTCATCCGACCGGATTTCAAGGATCACACACAGGCTAAGTGAGACCTTGAAAAAAACCCCAGCATTGTCATTGCGAGGAGTGAAGCGACGAAGCAATCTTATGGATTATTAACATGCTGTGAGATTGCTTCGCTTCGCTCGCAATGACAAAAGGGGGTGTTTTGCAAAGCTCTCAACTTTGATGAACTCGTAAAAAGTCGCCACTCCGGTAAAAACCGGAGTCCAGACCCGCCCGCCTCGCCTGAGCGGACGTCTTGACCTGCGGCAACAGCCTCCTTTAGGCAAGAGCGATGGCGGGCAGGTGATCTGCAACCACTTGAAAAGACTGGATAGCGCTAACGGTTAGCGCTGATGCTTCACTTCGTGTCACTATGTGTCCGGCTGAAGTTTATCCCTCACTCGATGCGGTGCCGGAATGACGGTGAAGGTGGTTGTTGGACTTTTTACGAATGCATCAACAATGGATTTCTTTTTAAGGAATTAACTTGGCACAAATATTGAGTTATCCTATAAGGCAAAGTGTAGCATTTTCAAATACACTATTCAGCTTATACAACCAGGCAAAAGATTCCCAGGATAGTGAAATCATATTTGATTTGAAAAGAAGTAACCTCCTTACACCTTTTGGTATTATAATGCTAACGTCAACAGTTCTTGAATGCCAGAAGCAAGGGAAAAAATGCAGATATATTGAACCTGAAAATCAAAATCTTCGACGTTTTATAATGGAGTGTGGATTTAATGATTTTTTTGGGTTAAAAAGCAAGGCGCCAAAACGTGATTTAATACGAACCGGCAGAGTCCAACTTATACAACCAAAAGGAATAGATTATTATATTATTGAAAATCTCTCGGATATTATCGATTTTCACATGAATATTTCCCCTGGCGTCAAAGATTCTATCCAAATGAGTCTTCAGGAAACAATGACAAATGTGGTTGATCATAGTGGGGTTATTAGCTATCTTGTATGCGCCTATACATATCCTTCAAAGGAACAAATAAGATTGTGTATAGCGGATTTAGGTAGAGGAATTTTGCAATCATTAAGAAGTTCGCCAAGTTATAGATATTTGTCAAATGATTACATGGCTATCAAAGAGGCAACCGAAAACGGGGTATCGTGCCGCAAAGAAAGAGCAGGTTTGGGATTAAACCATATCAAGCAATTTCTGAAAGTTAATAAAGGACAGATGTGCATAATTTCTGGCAAAGGCAAAATTTATTGGAAATTTGACCAGGGCAAAGTTTTAATGCAAAAAATGAAAGTGCCCTTTAATGGAACGATCGTTAAACTTATTATTAACACTAATAAGGATTGGCGTTATTTCCTATCTAATGAGCAAGATTATCTGTTTTAGAGTTAGAGGTTAAGATA
Source organism: Candidatus Desulfaltia sp. (assembly GCA_030656555.1). Taxonomy (GTDB): domain Bacteria; phylum Desulfobacterota; class Desulfobacteria; order Desulfobacterales; family ETH-SRB1; genus Desulfaltia. Next base: position 56,411 of record JAUSPN010000021.1, read on the forward strand.
TGAGAATAAATTTAAAAAATATGTGTAAGAAGCGAACCGTGACCAGAAAGGACGGCGAGCAAATTAAAAAACTAATATCAGAGTCTTGGGACAGGGAAAAAAAAATTGTAATAGATTTTAATAATATTTCAATAGCATCGGTTTCTTTTTTTGATGAAGCTTTTGGTAAACTTGCTTTTGTGTATCCTAAAGAAAATTTACGCGAAAAGCTATCCTTTAACAACATTGAAGAGTATGATAGAGCTTTGTTAAATGACATACTGATTTCACGTTATCATCAAAAAGAGCTAAATAAAAAAGGGCTATTAAAGTCGTAGGCTGGGTTGTCGAAGATCAACATATTATTTTCGATAATATTGAAATTCACTATTAAAACAGAAATTGGAAAACAACATGAAATCAATTAAAGAATGGAAGGATAAACCAGCGGGAGCATCGGAAGTATTAAAAAAAGTCAAACGACAAATCCATTCTATTGTTCCGAATGCAGATGTTATTCTTTATGGTTCTCAAGTTCGTGGCGAAGCCGGTAAATTTTCAGATTGGGATTTCTTGATACTTACTGATCAACTTGTCGATAGAAATCTGACAATAAAACTCAGAGATAGCTTATATGAAATAGAATTAGAAACTGATGAAATTTTAAGCAGCATTATCCGAACAAGACAAGATTGGCATTCACCAAGATACTCTGTTTTACCATTTAAACGAATTGTTGAAAAAGAAGGAGTTATATTGTGAGTGAAAATCATCAAGATAATCTAATTCAATATAGACTTGATCGAGCACAAGAGACATATGATGAAGCTGTTTTAATGAAACGTGAAAAACATTGGAATACATGTGCTAATAGACTTTATTATTCATGTTTTTATGCTGTATTAGCATTATTAGAAAAACATGGATTTGCTTCAAGTAAGCATAGTGGCGTAAAATCATTTTTTAATCAGCGCTTTATTAAAACTGGTAAAATTAGCAAAGAACAAGGAAAACTTTACAACAATTTATTTGATGCCCGACAAGAAGGAGACTATATAGATTTTGTATATTTCGATGCGGATATTGTGGAACCGTGGTTCCCAAAAGTCAAAGATTTTATTGCAATAATTACCAACCTTATCAATGAATAACTAAGAATATTCAATGTTGTTGACGTCAGGATTCATTTGGCGTTTTTTTATTAGCCCACTCGTAACTTTTTACTCGTTCACCACGGAGAACACACGTGCAGCGCAGGCGCTTGCGCCGCGTGGAGCACACAGAGCAAGTTTTTTATAATTTAACCATCTGTGGTCTCCGTGGGGTCTGTGGTAAAATTACTCGTTCCAACGCTGGAGCATGGGAACCAGGCAAGGTGATATAATGGCCAAAAGGATATTAAAGATAGGAATTATTCCCCGAGAAAATTATAAAAAAAGAACCATTTAAAAAATAAACTTCTTTGCGTACTAAGCGGTTCAAAAACAATTGCGTAAAATATCAGATGGTTAACATCTAACACTTAACACCTGACACCTAACACCTAATTTTATACTTGACAATACAGAATGATACATATATTTAAGTTAAATCTCTACCAAAAGGATTAAGGGGGTGATGCGTGTTGGTTTAGGCTGCGGGTTGACGACCCATTCAATATTTAATGAATTAAAAATTATCAGGAATTTTTTTTAATTTAACTTTAAGGAGAAAAACAGATGAAAAAATTTACAATTGCAGCTCTGGCCGTATGCCTTGCATTTGCGCTGGCAGCTCCGGCTATGGCAGTTGACGCTGATTTCACCGGCGCCTACAGGGTAAGAGGATCTTATGTAGAGCACTATGACCTGTTAGACACATCACCATCACATGATTACATGGACATGCGTCTCAGGCTCCAGACAGTCTTTAAGGCTTCAGACATTCTGTCTGTTACCATGAGGCTTGATGCTCTGGACAACAAGAGATGGGGCGATGCTGACACTGCGAATACCGGAGCAGGAAACATCGACCTTGACCGCGTCTTCATGACCATCAAAGCCCCGATCGGCAAATTCGATATCGGCCGTATGGCAGGCGGAACATTTGGAACAACCTTTGTGGACAGCGACTCAGATTATGACCGTATCAAATACACCAAGGTCATAGACAACCTGACCTTGCTGGCTATTTATCAGAAAAATGCAGAAAAAGACTATACTACGCCTATTGCATCTGGTGATGGTACTGTTGATAGTCCTTATGTATACAGAGATGCTGCTGATCAGGATTCTGAAACATACTATCTTGCTCCAATATACAAGATGGAAAATGTTACAGCCGGCGTGCTGTTTGGATTTACCAATAACAAAGTAACAGCTGACGCGGATGCAAAAAGTTACCTCGCAGATCCATATTTTGTAGCAAAGTTTGGTCCGCTGGCAATCCAGGGTGAACTTTTCTACAAGTGGGGCACGACAGAATATGATAGTACCGCAGCAGACAAAGATCTCAAAGCGCTTGCCTACAACCTTGAAGCATCTTACAGCTTTGGCCCGGCCAGCGTAATGCTCGGTTATGCATTTGCAAGTGGACAGGATCCAAATGACACCGACACTACAGGCTTTGGCGGTGTTGGAAATGACTGGGAAAAACTGTTTATCCTGACAACCAATGAAGTCGCTGACCTGTCTGGTCTCGGCGGAGTTGGAAACGTTTCAAATGATGGTATTAAAAAAATTAAGGTGGCTGGTTATACTGATCCAGGAGCCAAGATCATTTACGGCGGCGTAAGCTTTTCACCGCTTGACAACCTGAAACTTGGTCTCGCAGTTGGTTATGCAACGGCAGATCAACTCCCGGCCGGCGCGACACAAGACGATGCTGGAACAGAATATGACCTTACTTTGAACTGGAAGATCTACGACAACCTGACCTATACTGCAATCGCAGCATTTCTTGACGCCGGAGATCTCTACAAACAGGCAGTTGGCAATGATACACACTTCGACGACACCTATGCTCTGTTTCATCAACTTCAACTTACATTCTAACAGGATTTGTTGATAAACAATTAGTTTAGTATTTAAACAAAAAACCCCCGGCTGGAAACGGCTGGGGGTTTTTGTTTGACAATACGGGGCAAATATAATACATTGCAATTCAATGGGATGCAATAATCAGGAGGTTATATGAGTACCGTTCAAACTGTTCAAAAAAGCTTGAGAATACCACGGGAAACTTTTGATGATATTGAAAAAATTGCCAGTGAAACCGGACGTGAATTTTCAGCCATAGCCAAGGATCTCCTTGCAGAAGCCGTAAAAATGCGCCGCTGCCCCGGCATTGTTTTTGTAAATGGTGTGAGAGGAAGAAAAGCCAAAATAGCAGGAACCGGTCTTGATGTTTGGGAAATTATAGCAA
>JAUSPN010000022.1 GCA_030656555.1 Candidatus Desulfaltia sp.
TTTTGTTTTTCATGAACACCTCCTGGGTTATAGGTGTCCATGAGTATGAACGTGATAGCTATTCGATTGTCAAAGAACTATTAATAAAAGTCTACGATGTCGTGGCACATCTCGCAGTCCACGATGTTGTGGCACTCAACAGTTAGTATTTAGGAGATATAATTTATGCTGAGTCCAAGGAAGGTTAAATTTAGAAAACAGCAAAGGGGCAGAATGAGGGGCTTAGCCACACGTGGTTGTAATTTGAATTTTGGTGAATTTGGATTGCAGGCAATAGAATGCGGCGCAATCAGCGCAAAACAGATTGAGGCAGCTCGAATCGCCATGACACGGCATGTAAAAAGGGGCGGCAAGATGTGGATAAGGATATTTCCCGATAAGCCTTTTACCAAAAAACCGGCTGAAGTAAGAATGGGAAAGGGAAAGGGTGCGCCCGAAGGTTGGAATGCAATAGTTCGTCCGGGAAGAATTCTTTACGAAATGCAAGGCGTCCCGAGGGATATGGCCAAGGAGGCGTTCAGACTTGCTTCACACAAGCTTTCGGTAAAGACAAAGTTTGTGGAAAGGAGCAATATATAATGAAAGCAGGTGAGATTAGAGAGCTGAATCTTGAAGAGAGACAACGGAAACTGGTTGATCTTAAAGAGGAGTTGTTTAATTTATATTTTCAGCATGAAATAGGTCAGCTCGAAAATCCTAAAAAGATCAAGCAGATCAAATGTAATATTGCAAGGATTAAAACCATAATAAAGGAATCTTGAGGAACATATAGACAAGTATGGATGCAATTAAAAAAAGAGTTATTAAAAGACAAGCGGTCGGGATTGTTGTGAGTGACAAGATGGATAAGACTGTGATTGTCCAGGTTGAGAGAATGGTTAAATATCCACTTTATCATAAGTATATAAAGAGACGTTCCAGGTTTTCATCTCACGATGAAGGTAATGCATGCCAGATTGGTGATAAGGTGTTAATAACAGAGTCAAGACCGATCAGCAGGACAAAAAAATGGCGGGTAAGTAAAATTCTTAAGAAAGTTGTATAATTAAGGGAATTTGCAAAAATGATTCAGGCAGAGACGAGATTAACCGCAGCGGATAATTCGGGAGCTAAGATATTGTATTGCATAAAGGTTCTTGGAGGTTCCAGAAGACGGTATGCAAGTATTGGCGATATAATTGTTGTAAGCGTGAAGGAAGCAATCCCTAATGCAAAAGTTAAAAAAGGGGATGTATTAAAGGCTGTTGTGGTTCGAACCAAAAAGGAAATTAGAAGGCCGGATGGATCATATATTAGATTTGATGACAATTCAGCTGTTTTAGTTAATGCGAATCTGGAACCTGTAGGCACACGTATTTTTGGTCCTGTTGCAAGAGAACTCAGAGCTAAAAAGTTTATGAAAATCATTTCTCTGGCTCCGGAGGTTTTATAAATTAATCAAAATTAGTTAATTATATGAGAAACGGCTTATGATAAGAAATAAATGTCTTATAAAGAAGGGCGATAAGGTTAAAATTATTGTCGGCAAGGATAACGGCAAGATCGGAAATATCCTCAAGGTAATCAGAAAGGATAAACGGGTTCTTGTAGAGAAAGCGAATCTTATAAAAAGGCATGTAAAGCCCAGCGCTCAGAACCGGCAGGGAGGGATTGTTGAGGGCGAGGCTCCAATAAGCTGGTCTAATGTTGTCTTGATGTGCGGCAAGTGCATGTCTCCGGTACGTATCAAGATGAAGAGCCTTGAGGACGGGAAAAAGATTCGTGTTTGCATGAAATGTAATGAGATAATAGATTCTTAAGATCATGTCGGAGAATAATAATGTTGCAGTTAAAACTTTTTTATGAAAAAAATGTCGTTACAGGATTAATCGAAAGATTTAAATATAAAAGCATAATGCAGGTTCCTAAGCTTAGCAAAATTGTGTTGAATGTAGGTCTTGGAGAAGCGATTCATAATATCAAACTGCTTGATTCTTCTGCCCAAGAACTTAAACTGATTGCAGGGCAGCGTCCGGTTCTAACACGCGCTAAAAAATCGATTGCAGCATTCAAGCTAAGACAAGGAATGCCGATTGGCTGTATGGTGACACTTCGTCACAAAAAGATGTACGATTTTTATTGTAAACTGGTAAATATTGCTCTTCCTCGTGTTCGTGATTTTAGAGGCCTTTCAGGAAAGGCGTTTGATGGGAAGGGAAACTATACTCTGGGAATAAAGGAACATATCATTTTTCCGGAGATTGAGTACGATAAAATCGATAAGATCAAAGGTCTTAATATAACCATTGTTACCACGGCGCAGACCGATGAAGAGGGGAAAGAGCTCCTTAAACTGCTAGGCATGCCGTTTAGAGATTGATTTTTAAACAAGGAGGATGAATTGGCAAAAAAGGCTCTTAGAATTAAAGCAATTAAAGAACCTAAGTTTAAGGTAAGGGCATATAACAGGTGTTCGATTTGCGGTAGGCCGAGGGGTTTTTTGAGGAAATTTGGAATTTGTCGTATATGTTTTCGTAATCTCGCTTCATATGGGATGCTTCCTGGAGTAACTAAATCCAGTTGGTAGTATATATGCTTTTAAGTTTAAAGTAACTAAAGTGACTAAAGTGAACTAAAGTTGTGGTATTCCGGCAATTTTTATTATGAAATGACAGAGCAAAGCGATACCTTAACTTTAGTCATTTGTAACTCAAGAATTATTTAATATAAAAATGGTATATTGCGGAGAAGAAGATGTCGATGAGCGATCCAATTGCTGATATGCTGACCCGTATCAGGAATGCTGAAAAGGCAAAATTCAATAGTGTTGATATTCCAGGGTCAAAGCTAAAAACAGAGTTGGCCAGAGTCTTAAAGAATGAAGGATTTATCAGAAACTATAAATTTGTTAAGGATTCCAAGCAAGGTGTTTTACGTGTATACCTTAAATACGGTCAGGAACGATCAAATGTGATTGTTGGGATTGAACGTGTCAGCAAGCCGGGTAGAAGGGTTTATGTTAAGAGTAAAAATGTTAAGCCTGTATTAAACGGTATGGGCATAACTATTTTATCCACATCCAGGGGAATAATGACAGACAAAACAGCCAGGCGTGAAAATCTTGGAGGAGAAATTCTCTGCAATGTATGGTAGATATAAGGGGTATAAATGTCTCGAGTAGGTAAAAAACCGATTCCGATACCTGATAATACAAAAATATTATTTAAAAACAGGGTAATTACTATACAGGGTAAAAACGGCACACTTGAAAGACCGATACATTCTGCCGTGAACCTTAAGATAGAAAACGGAACTGTAAGTGTAAGTATTGACAAGAATGACAGGAACAGCCGATCTTTACATGGTCTTACACGCAGTCTTATAGCTAATATGGTCACCGGAGTGAATGAGGGGTTTGAACGCAGGCTGGAAATCAACGGCATTGGGTATCGTGCTGCAATGCAGGGTGATTCAATTGTTTTAAATCTTGGGTATTCGCATCCAATCAATTTTGATCTGCCTGATGGTATTTCGGCATCAATTGAAAAAAATAATGTTATTAAACTTTTCGGCATTGACAAAGAGAAGCTTGGTCTTGTGTCTGCGGCAATTAGACGATTAAGACCTCCTGAGCCATATAAAGGCAAGGGTATAAAATATGCAGAGGAACAAATTCAGAGGAAAGCCGGAAAGACAGGAACTAAATAGATAATATAGCTAAAGATTATATGGGGAATGGTTAATTTTGAATGTTGAATTTTGGATTAAAAACGAATTTTTATTCTTCATTCACAATTAAAAACTAAAAACTCAAAATTATACTTGAACCTGATTCCGCCACGGGCGGGAGGCAAAACATGGCGTTTTGCAAAGGTCTCATGATGGGAATGTAACAAGGATGGGTTCGTTAAATATAAAAAAGCAGGCGCGTTTAAAGAGAAAAAAAAGGATTAGAAAGAATCTGGTTGGTTCTACGCAGCGACCGAGATTGAGTGTGTTTCGAAGCGCAAAGCATGTTTATGCGCAGATAATCGATGATACAACCGGACATACTATTACTGCGGCATCAACTGTTGAAAAGGATGTAAAGGAGCATTTTGCGGCTGAATCAAGTAAAGGGAAGATTATTGCAGCAACCTATATCGGAAAACTTGTAGCAGAGCGTGCTGTCGAGAAAGGGATTCAGAGCGTGGTGTTTGACAGAAATGGTTTTTTATTTCACGGGCGGGTCAAGGCTGTTGCTGAGGGCGCGCGTGGATCTGGCTTGAAATTTTAGCTGATTTTATGAAGAATAGAGGGGGCGGATTCCTTGATTAAACAGGATGCGGTCGAGAATCAATTAATTGACAAAGTAGTTCATATTAACCGCGTGGCAAAAGTCGTCAAAGGTGGTAGAAGGTTCAGTTTTAGCGCTATAGTTGTAGTCGGTGACGGCAAGGGAAGCGTAGGGTTTGGATTAGGAAAAGCAGGAGAGGTGCCTGAAGCGATTCGTAAAGGAGTAGAAAAGGCAAAAAGGAACATGAGCAAAGTGTCTTTGGTTAACAGCACAATTCCCTACGAAATTATCGGCAAGTTTGGCGCAGGAAGAGTTTTATTAAAGCCTGCTTCCATGGGTACCGGAGTCATTGCCGGCGGCGCTGTCAGGGCTGTGCTTGAGGCCGTAGGAGTTCAAAATATTCTGACAAAGTGTTTGGGGTCACATAACCCTCATAATCTGGTTAAAGCTACTGTTGCCGGGCTTAAACAACTTCAAAGCCGTGAACAGGTAGCTTCAAGGCGTGGTATATCTGTGCAAGATTTATAAAGCTTAAGGAATAATAAATGTCTGGCATATTGAAAATAACTCTTGTTAAGAGCATGATTGGAAGACCTGAAAAGCACCGCAGAGTTTTGCGAGGAATGGGGTTGACAAAACTCAACAAAACCGTTGAGCTTAAAGATATTCCTTCGGTCCGCGGAATGATCAACCAGGTATCGCATCTGGTGAAAGCTGAGGATAAGATCAATGAAGCTAAATGAATTGTCACCGCCAAAGGGTTCACGTAAGGCACGTAAGCGTTTGGGGCGTGGCGTTGGATCAGGAACGGGTAAAACGGCTGGAAAAGGAACAAAGGGACAGAACAGCCGTTCCGGAGGAGGAGTGAGGCCTGGTTTTGAGGGCGGTCAGATGCCTATTCATCGACGTTTACCAAAGCGTGGTTTTGTAAATATTTTTAAAAAACAAATTGCTACAGTTAATATACGTGATCTATCAAGATTTGAAACCGGCAGCGTGGTAGATGCGGCAGCCCTTATTAGTTGTGGACTTATTAAAGGCAGCAATGATGGAATTAAGCTTTTGGGCCAGGGCGATATAAAATATCCTCTAATAATCAGAGTTAATGATATAAGCAAAGGAGCCAGAGATAAAATCGAAGCTATAGGCGGGAAGATAGAGGCCTTAAAATAATGGTTGGTGGTGGTTTCCAAAATGCATTCAAAATACCCGAACTAAAGAAAAGGATCTTTTATACACTAGCCCTTTTGATTGTTTACCGCATTGGTGTTCATGTACCAACTCCGGGTATAGACGGAGTCGCGCTCGCTTCATTTTTTGCAAAGGTTGAAGGTACTATCTTCGGGATTTTTAATATGTTTTCGGGCGGAGCCTTAGAGAGGCTGTCGGTTTTTGCGCTTGGGATAATGCCGTATATCAGCGCATCTATTATCCTGCAGTTATTGACCGTGGCAATACCGCATCTTGAGCGGTTAAAAAAAGAGGGTGAACATGGCCGTAAGAAGATTACACAGTATACAAGATACGGCACTGTTATATTAAGCATTATACAGGGCCTTGGCATCAGTGTCGGTCTTGAAAGCATGAGTTCGCCGGGCGGCGCTCCGGTAGTTATACACCCAGGCTGGGAATTCAGGCTTATAACGATTATAACTCTGACAGCTGGGACGGCATTTATTATGTGGTTGGGCGAACAGATTACAGAACGTGGTATCGGCAACGGTATTTCTCTTATAATATTTGCAGGTATTGTAGCCAATATCCCAAGTGCGATAGGGAATTCGTTCCGCCTTCTTTCAACAGGGGAAATGGGAGTGTTTGCCATAGTAATACTGCTCGTGCTGATGATTCTTGTTGTCGGATTCATTATATTTATTGAGCAAGGACAGCGTCGAATACCGGTTCAATATGCCAAAAGGGTCGTTGGCAGGAAGATGTATGGCGGTCAAAGCACACACCTTCCTCTTAAAATTAATAGTTCAGGTGTAATACCGCCTATTTTTGCTTCTTCAATTATCATGTTTCCTGCTACTATAGCCAGTTTTATAGCAATTCCGTGGATACAGAGCATTGCTTCTTCAATTAGGCCGGGTAATGTTGCGTATGAATTGTTGTTTGTAAGCTTTATATTCTTTTTCTGTTACTTTTACACTGCCGTTACCTTTAATCCCGTTGATGTCGCGGAGAATATGAAAAAACAGGGTGGTTATATTCCGGGCATCCGTCCTGGCAAGCGCACGGCGGATCATATTGACAGGGTTTTGACACGGATTACTTTGGGAGGTGCAATATATGTTTCCGCAGTATGTGTACTTCCATCGATTTTGATATCTAAGTTTAATGTTCCTTTTTACTTTGGAGGCACTGCTCTTCTAATAGTTGTTGGAGTTGCGATTGATACTATTTCACAAATGGAATCTCATATGCTATCCCGCCATTACGAAGGGTTTTTAAAAAAGGGCGGGGCAAAGATGAAGGGACGGCTCTAAGGTGCTGATATGGTGACTTTAAAATCACCCAAGGAAATTGAAAAGATATACGTAAGCAATCAAATTGTTGCGGAAATTCTTTCCATACTTGAATCAGAGGTCAGGCCGGGAGTTGATACACTTTATTTAAACGATCTTTCGGAAAGATTAGCTTTGGAGAGAAAAGCAATTCCGGCCTTTAAAGGATACAGAGGATTCCCATATTCAATATGCGCTTCAGTAAATAATGTGGTTGTCCATGGATTTCCTTCCCAAAAACCGCTTTGCGAAGGGGATATACTAAGCCTTGATTTTGGTGTCGTTGTTGATGGGTATTACGGTGATGCTGCTATAACCGTGGGCGTTGGAAAGGTGTCGGATTCTTCCAGACGGCTTGCCAGGGTTACAAAAGAATCTCTTTACAAAGGGATTGAAAAAGCGGTTCCAGGCGGCAGACTTTCAGATATTTCACATGCAGTTCAATCACATGTGGAGGCTGCAGGTTTTTCGGTTGTTCGTAAATTTGTCGGCCATGGTATTGGCAGCAAACTACACGAAGAGCCTCAAATACCCAATTTTGGAGAACCTGGCATGGGGGTAGGCTTAAAAGCCGGTATGACTTTTGCCATAGAGCCTATGGTTAACGAAAAAGGTTATGATGTTGAAATACTTGAAGATGGATGGACTGCTGTAACAAAAGACGGCTGCTTGTCGGCTCATTTTGAGCATACAATTGCAATTATGGAAAACGGCCCAGTTATCTTAAGTGAAATTGACAGGGGTTAAGATATGCCGAAGGAAGAGGCTATAAAGGTTGAGGGTAAAGTGCTTGAGACGTTGCCCAATGCGATGTTTAAAGTCGAATTGGAGAATAAGCACCAGGTTCTGGCGCATATTTCCGGAAAAATGCGTATGCATTTTATTAAAATTTTGCCCGGTGACAAGGTTACTGTTGAACTTTCACCATATGACCTTACTCGTGGCCGAATAACTTACAGAGCAAAATAGTCGGATATCTGTTGCCTGGGTCCGGATTCTTGAAGGAGTGTAATATGAAGGTCAGAGCATCGGTGAAGAAAATATGCAGCAAGTGTAAAATAGTCCGTAGAAAAAGGGTTGTTAGAGTAATCTGCGAAAATAAACGGCACAAACAAAGGCAAGGATAGAGGAGGAGTTGGTTTGGCAAGAATTGCGGGCGTAGACCTACCCAAGGATAAACGGATTGAGATTGGTTTAACATATATTTACGGTATCGGCAAAACCATATCAAGACGTATACTGGATAAACTTGGCATTAGTTATGATGTTAAGACGGATCAACTATCAGAGTCTGAGATCAACGGCATTCGTAAAATTATTGACGGTGAAGTTAAGGTAGAGGGTGAACTTCGCACAGAAATTTCGATGAATATCAAACGATTGATGGATTTTGGATCATATCGCGGACTTCGCCATCGTAAATCGCTTCCTGTGCGAGGGCAGAGGACAAGCACGAATGCACGCACCCGCAAGGGGCCAAGAAGATCGGCGGTTAAAAAGAAAGGTGGAGCTACAAAGACATAATGCTGAGACATAAAGCTCTTAATAACTCATAATTACGGGGATGTTATAAATGGCAAAAAGAATCCGTGCAAAAAGGAAAGAAAAGAGAAATATACCAAATGGAGTGGTGCATATCCAGGCTACTTTTAATAATACAATTGTTACCATAACAGATTCTGTTGGTAATGTTGTGGCCTGGTCAAGCTCCGGAGTCCAGGGATTTAAGGGCTCTCGAAAGAGCACCCCGTTTGCCGCACAAATGGCAGCTGAAGATGCTGTTAAAAAAGCAATGGAACAGGGAATGAGGACTGTAGAGGTATATGTCAAGGGTCCTGGGGCGGGTCGTGAATCGGCACTTAGGTCATTGCAGACAGCTGGATTTAATGTTGTTGTGATAAAAGACGTTACTCCTATTCCACATAATGGCTGTCGACCGCCGAAAAGACGCAGGATATAAAAGGAGGATAATTTGGCACGATTTACAGGTTCGGTTTGTCGGCTTTGTCGCCGCGAAAATTTGAAGTTATTTATTAAAGGGGATCGATGCTATTCTGATAAGTGTGCTTTTGATCGACGCGGTTATCCGCCTGGTCAACATGGTCAGCGTCGCGGAAGAAAAAGTTCAGATTACGGCATACAGCTTCGTGAAAAGCAAAAGATAAAACGTATGTATGGTCTTTCTGAAAAACAATTTCACCTGTTTTTTGAAAAGGCTGAGCGACAAAAAGGCATTACAGGCATAAATATGCTTACATTACTGGAACGCCGGTTTGATAATGTTGTTTATCGTTTGGGTTTTGTGAACTCACGCGCTCAGGGCCGTCACTTTGTAAGACATAATCATTTTCTAATTAACGGTAAAAAGGTTAATATACCATCATTATTAGTAAAAATTAGTGATGTAATTGAAACCAGGGAAAAAAGCCGTCAGGTGCAGGCAATAGTTAATTCGCTGGATGCTGTGGTTCGTAGAGGCATCCCTCAGTGGCTTGACTTGAAAAAAGACGAACTGAAAGGAACAGTAAAGGCCTTTCCGGTACGTGAAGACCTTACAATGCCTATGCAGGAGCAGCTTGTAGTTGAACTTTATTCCAAGTAAAAGACAAAGTGAACGGATTCAGAGCTCTCAAAAATTGGAGTTATAACAATGTCATTAAATGAAATAATGTTTATGAATTGGCGAGAAATGATAAAACCGGAGAATGTGCAGGTAACCGCCAACACGCCTTCATACGGCAAGTTTATTTGTGAACCTCTGGAACGGGGCTTTGGAATAACGATCGGGAATTCTTTAAGGCGTATAATACTTTCTTCCTTATACGGCGCGGCTATTGTATCCGTCAAATTCGACGATGTTATGCATGAGTTTAGTGCTATTCCAGGTGTACTTGAAGATGTATCCGAAATTATTCTTAACTTAAAAGGTGTGCGCTTAAAACCGGCTAATGCTGAACCCAAAACAATACGTATTGATGCTAAAGAAGAGGGCGAAGTCAAAGCCGGCGATATTATCAGCGATGACGGAAGGTGTGAGATTCTTAATCCCGAGCTGCATATTGCAACACTTTCTAAAAAGGCAAACCTAAAGATGACCATGACCGTTAAGGTTGGCAAGGGATATACCTTATCTGAAGCAAATAAGGATGAAGATGCGCCAATAGGCACAATACCTATAGATTCTGTATTTTCACCTATTAAGCGGGTAAACTATCTTGTAGGTAATGCTCGTGTTGGTCAGAGGACCGACTATGATAAGCTGACATTAGAGGTATGGACGGATGGAAGCGTTCTTCCGGAAGACGCGGTTGCATATGCCGCCAAGATATTAAAAGAGCAAATGGAAGTCTTTATAAATTTTGACGAAGAGCTTGAGCCGGAGCAGGGGAAAAAATCGGAAGAAACGCAGACACCGCAGTTTAATGAAAATCTTTATAGAAGTGTTGAAGAGCTTGAACTTTCTGTTAGAAGCGCCAATTGCCTTAAAAATGCCGGAATACACAAGATATATCAGTTGGTTGTCAAGACCGAGGCAGAGATGCTTAAAACCAAAAACTTTGGAAGAAAGTCGTTAAATGAAATCAAGGAAGTTTTAAATGAAATGAGCCTTTCTCTTGGGATGAAGATTGATGGATTTGTGACTCCTGAGGAAGACACAGAGGAAGAGGAGTAAAGGGACCCCATGAGACATCGAAAGGCTGGTTTAAAATTAAATAGAACAAGCAGTCACAGAAATGCCATGTTTAGAAATATGGTTACCTCACTTTTTAAGCATGAGCGAATCCGCACTACAGATACTAAGGCAAAGGGTTTGAGGTCTTGGGCAGACCATTTGATTACTCTGGCCAAACGAGGAGATTTGCATGCCAGACGTCAGGCCCTTTCAATTATAAGAGAAAAGAATGTCGTTTATAAACTGTTTGATGAAGCTGCTGAGCGATTTGGCTCTATATTCGGAGGCTATACCAGAATTATTAAGATGGGAATACGTCCCGGAGATGCTGCTCCTGTATCTATGATTGAACTCGTAAACACTGAAAATAGTAAAAAGAAGAAAACCAAGGACAAAAAGGTAGCCGGAGCAGGAAAGAAGAAAGCAACAGAAAAAAAGGCAGCAGAAGCAGGAAAAAAGAAAACAGTAGAGAAAGAGCAGGCTGTTGATGATAAAAAAGAGGATAAGCCTGAAAAGAAGAAAGCAACAGAGGATTAAGTGTTGAGTGCCACGACATCGTGGACACTTAAAAGTGCCATGACATCGTGGACACTCTGTTTTTTCAACGTAGTTTATAGCTTATTTCGTCAACTTGGGATTTTCCCAAGAAGAGTTTCATCTTTTGTTCTTTGAC
>JAUSPN010000023.1 GCA_030656555.1 Candidatus Desulfaltia sp.
TTTTGTTTTTCATGAACACCTCCTGGGTTATAGGTGTCCATGAGTATGAACGTGATAGCTATTCGATTGTCAAAGAACTATTAATAAAAGTCTACGATGTCGTGGCACATCTCGCAGTCCACGATGTTGTGGCACTCAACACCTTTCCATTAAAACAGTATCCAGATTCTGTACATTATCACTCCCATCAGAACAGCGGTAACCGTCTCGCTGAAAGCACCGACACGCATGACACGAAATCCTGTGCGTTTTCCGAAAGGAGATCGCAGGGGCACACCCATAAGACTGAAAGAATCCAGAAAGATATGAAGCAGACACCCCGCGCAAAAATAGAGCATCCAGGATAAATGAAATACATAACCACTTGCAGCGCCGATAAGATATGGCACGGGCCAGTGTGTCAGCGTTCTGTGCCCTAAACCGGGAATTGCCAAATCAACATCAGGAAACAATGCACCTGTAAAACAACCGGCAGCCAAAGGCGCAAGCGCATGGCAGATATGCTTGTTTTGCAAAACATGGGCTATTCCCTGAATACTGAGAACATCATGGCAGGTAATGGCAATCACGATCTCTGCAAGCAATAAGCCCGATATGGTATGATTTGTTTTTGTCATTTTTAAAAAAAACCGTGAAAATACTGACGTAGCCAATCCCAATAACCGACCAGCCATTTATGCATAAACGGAATAAGTATAGTGATAAAAACAGCTAAAAATCCTATAACCGGCTTCCGGTTAAGAATGGCACAACCAAGCCCCCCAAAGAAAATAATGGAGCTTAGATACAAGACAGAAGAAAACTCAGGGTAAAACTTCTGAACCAATGACTCACAGAAAATAGCAAGCGCAACCGAGGTCAAAAGTGCAATTATGGCTGATGTAAATATGGTTTGTTTTATTTTTGAACGGTTTTCATGCATTATTGATAAGCCGTTGTAAGAACATCGTTAATTTTTCTTAGATATTTGATGGTTCGTTCACGCTTTACCGTGTTAAGCTGCGATAAACCTCTGCCCGAATGATAACAGGCAATCGCATCCAAATTATATCCATACCTGATAATACACTGTTTCAGTATCCATGCCCCAACCGTTGTGCAGTAACAGGGATCGCTCAAGTATTGCCATCTGTCTTTCAGATGCTGCTTCCAGTATGAGTTAATTTGCATGTGGCAATAATCCATCGATCCATTTGTGTTATGATTAACTGCGTGCGGATGCATATTGCTCTCAACCTGAGATATTGCCTTTAGCAAAGCAGGCGAAATATTGTAGGTTTCGCCTGCTTCATTAAAGCAAAAACAAAATGCCCAAGATGCAATAGCCTGAAAGATGATACAGAAACCAATTCCTTTGACGATAAGAAACCGCATTTTAATTAAAATCGCCTTTCAGCCTTTTAAATATATCTGTTGTACCCTTGTCATCAGTTATATGCTCTTTTTTTCCAATAGAGTTTCTATGATGCAAAGGACTCAACAGGGCGCGACCCGAATCGGTTTGCATGTAGGCAATCAGCGCTGATTCAACAACCAGAGACCGGGAACCCCTTGGAAGATCGTTTATAATTTTGATAACCTCTGGTGTATAGAGGGTCAACTTTATGGTTTTTGTTTTCATGCGTTCCCTTTATCCGCCATAAGATACTTAAAAAATCCTCTCGCGTTACCGAATTCCGGCATATCAGGAATAATTACAAAATCAGAGGGATACCCACCCTGTAAACTATCAGTGTAATAGGACCCGCCTCCGGCTATAATAAGCCTGTCAGCTCTCTTAAGAAACTTATCCCATCGAGAGTTTATTTCTTGAATGAGCCAGTCACAATATGCTTCTTTAAAGCTTCTGATTGGCGTTGAGAGGTCTTTCTTGTTTCCGTATAAATTCACATATCCATTACAGATTATGTCTTTAACGACTTGCTCTGAAAGATTGCAGTTGAACTCTGTTTGCAGGTAGTTTTTCAAATCATCACATATCCGACATATTCCGCCATGTTCGATCATCCCCGACCATTCTTTGCTTGGTCTTCCGGCAACAACGCCAAGTATATCAACAGTATTGAAACCGATATCTATGACAAGGACAGTTTTGTCTATTCGACCTTCAACAGGCTGACCATTTTGATCAACCATGTAATCAAACAATATACCCTGGCTCTGCGCTCTGACATCAATAGTGTCAAAAGACACAATATCACCGCAAACAGTATAGTTTGCCAGGCTGTTTTCGAGTTCATGCCTTCTGTTATAGTATGCGAGCGGAATGCCAAGGCAAAGCCGTTTTTGTGCCGATAAAATAGCAGACAGTTGGATATTTTCTGCTGTGGCAAGATCTTTTATCGCCTTGTAAGCCAGTAACGGACTGTATCTAAGGAGGAACTCAATATCCCGCGTTGAAAAGAGATCATGGCACTGCAATGCAGTTTTCCCCACAAGGTAAGTCCTGCCGTTAAAGTCATACTCTTCCTCAACACTGCCAAGGCTGCCAATAATGCCTGCTTTTGCATAAGCTACTGCAGTAGGATATTTTAACGTAACATCAGGTGTTTCATCATCAATTCCACCGGCAATGATTTTTACATCGCCAAATCCCACATCAAGCCCAATATTAACTATCATTAACAACTCCTTTCAGTTTTTTTGAAGCGGTAAACTTAATAACTCTGTGAGCTGGAATAATCATACTTTCACCCGTTTGAGGATTTCTACCCTCTCTCTGCGCCCTGTTTTTAGTTGAAAAAGTACCAAAACCGGACAACGTAATCCTATCCCCACGACACAGCAAAGCGCAGACTTGTTCGGTTATACTTTCGATAACATTGGATACTGCGTGTTGTGATAGTTCTGTTTTTTCAGTTATAGTTCTTATCAATTCTTTTTTTGTCATCTTACCTCCTATTGTTTGCTGGTTTGAAGTTTTGTTAAAATTTCTTTAAGCGCGGGAATATTAGCGCCGGTTACCGATGTTCCGTTATCAAGATAAAACGTGGGGACACCTCCTAACCCAAGCTGGCTGACAACAGCTTGGGTTTTTTCAATCAAAAGTTTCCCTTTTTCGCATTGAGCTTCATCAATATTTTTCTTTTTCCAGTCACCCTTGATGTAATCTTCCAATATAAGACCGTTGCAAACAGCCTGTACCGCGCGCTTGTCGCCATTTACCCCATTTACTCCATACAGGAGAACTTTTAATTTGACATTAAATTCGGAGGCCAGATTCATAATGCCGGCTTCTGCTTTGTGACAGTATGGACACAAGGGGTCCGTAATCATGTAGATTGTGCCGACTGATTTGCCCTTTGGTGTATAAGTAAAAGCTGCAAGATCATCCAGTTTTGGTTTAACGGATGCGAAAACAGCCTTTTTCAGCTCAGAAATGGTAATATCTGACAAGCTTTGTCCATCCTTGAAAACACGGCCAAGCAGCACATAGCCGGACCCTGTATAACAAGATACATATTGCCCGACCTGTTGCATTTTAAGAATTACTTCGCACATCCCCAAATCTTTGATTGGCTTCTTGGATACAATTGAAGTTTCCGAAGAAAACAACTGTTTGAAAAATGGATTTATCTGATCGCCATTCACAATCCGGGATATAGCGGGTAAGTCGATGTCTGAACAGGCATCACTCGAAAAAGATGGTGTTGCGCTAAAAAAAATCACAAAGCTGATAACCATAAAAATAATTCTGTGTCCTCTCATTTAATACCTCCGTTTAATAAATTTTGATTAATTTTTCTGATAATAGAAAAAGTCTCTGTATGCCCCCTTAGGGACCCTGAACGCCTCCTTTAGTGTCTTGGACGACCCCTGAACGCCCCCGTGAGGGGCACTCAACGACCCCTTCAGGGGCACTTGCGGGACTTTTTTATTTCAACCTTCTGTTTTTATAATAGCAACAATGTGAAATCTTATGAGCTGGAGGTATAAAATTGAGGTAATTTTGAAGAGCGGGCCAAAAAAAACTTCTGACGTTTTCCGGGGTTTCTCCTGTCCGAAAAACGACTACCTATTCAACCACGAAAAATCGGTTATGAACCAAAAATCTCATCAGGGGACTGGAATACGAATTCGGAGTGAATATTAACGATCAGACAACAAAAGAAGTGATAACAAAATTGATTCGGCGAATACGGCATCGTGTTCGTCAACAGCGGCTCGATCAGAAAAACAGAATCCGGGAATGGTCTCAAATATTATCTGTACCTGAGACTCTGGTGCAAAATGGTATTACGGCGGGTTGATTACGAACAAAAAAGCAGTCAAAACTCTGGCGGTAATTCTCAAAGACATACAATCGTCTCAGACTTTCCCAGTGATGATTTAAAACACTTTCTCTGGTCGGGACAGGAGAGAGAAGGGTGCCTTAACACGTTTTATGCCCGTGAACCAACGCTTGCGGCTCCTGGTGAGGCTTTCTGCTGTATAGCCGCACTCCATGATTCACAATTTCTCAATTTTTGAAATAGGACTACAACCGATAAAACCGAAATAGAATTGCAATGAAAAATTATTTCTCTTTGGTGTGTTTTTTGGGTGGAATTTGACAGAATAGACAATCGCAGGAATATTTTTCTTATCGTTTTATTTCTTTTTTTACGGTGCTAAAACGGTGCTATTTTGTGTGCTTTTTTTAGCACTGTTTGACCAATTCTGACTAATTTTGACCAGTTGAAAATCAACGTAACCCTCTGTAATTATTGGTGCCCCCGGCAGGAATCGGACCTGCGGCGCATGGATTAGGAATCCATTGCTCTATCCACTGAGCTACGGGGGCGCAGTCTATTCGATATATAGTTTTTGTCCCGGATATATTTTGCTTCTTGGTGTCAAGCGGTTTATACGCAGGAAATGTTCGAGAGACATATTGTTCAGCCTTGCAATACTAAAAGAGCTGTCTCCTCGTTTTACCATATATATTCCAAGACTTTTACCAGACGTATTTTCTATATCGTGCCCCGGGATTTTCAAGGCCTGACCTATATGAAGGTTTGTCGAAGACAACTTGTTTGTTTCCTGAATTTTTTGTGTTGTTGTACTATAACGCCTGGCAAGAATCCAGAGAGAATCACCGCTCTTAACAACATGAGTGGTTGCCAGCCCATATTCTGATTTATTATATCTTTCCGGTTTGGGAACAAAGGTTCCTTTTTGTGGTACTTTAAGTATTGTTCCGGCAACTATATAATTTTGTTTGTGTATATTATTTGCCTCTGCAATTTTTGACATGCTGGTTCGGTATTTCCTGGCAATTGTTGAAAGGGTTTCCCCTGTTCTTACCTTGTGTTTTACATAGGCAGGTCTTGGCGGAGATGAAACAGGTATATTGTCCAGGCTTGCGAGCAGAACGCTGCCTTTGCCCCGCGGAACTTTGAGAGGATATTCATTACCAGGCAATATGTTATACCTGAGCTCCGGGTTAAGCTGTTTCAGAGTTTTTTCTGATGACCCGATTTTCTCGGCTATATCCTTGAGGTGCACCTGTTTTGTTACAGTAATTGTTTCGTATTCTAAAGGTATATCTACAGGTGTTGGATCAAACCCGTTCTTTTCCATATCTTTAAGTATATGAAGGACGGCCAGAAATCTGGGGACATATCTTGCGGTTTCCCTGGGAAGCCGTTCATATAAATCCCAGAAGTTGTCAAGATAGTTTACATTCTGGCTTCGGATTACACGCAGAACTTTTCCTTCACCGCAGTTATAGGCGGCCAGAACGGTTGCCCAGTCGCCGAAAATGCTGTGCAATTCTTTCAGGTATGCTATAGCAGCCTTTGTTGCTTTAAAAGGATCCATCCGTTCATCAATAAATATATCACGGTTAAGGCCGAACTTGTATCCGGTTGACGGTATGAACTGCCAGAGCCCGAGAGCTCTTGCCTTTGAAAGGGCGCCCACCTTGAAGCCGCTTTCAATAAGAGGAAGCCATGACAGTTCAACAGGAAGTCCCGCCTCTTTAAGAGCTTCAACCATATATGAGCGATACATTCCTGAACGTTTATATGATTCAATGAAGAAATTTTTTTCGTTGCCCTTTGTAAAAAGTATGATTTCCGCCTGGATGTGCTTATTCATTACCATGGGGATGGCATTGTGGTTGCCATTGACGACAATGTTGCGAGATGCGTAGATTTCAAGGATACGTTTTGATATCATAAAACGCAGATCTTCCTTTTGCTGCACCAGTTCAGAGTCGTCATTAGTGTCGACATCCAGTATCAAAGAGTAAGCCTTGTCCAGGGCTTCAACGGCATTTTCAAGCTCCCCTTTTTGCCAGAAGTCCTGTGATACCTGGCAAAAATCAAGGGCTTCATCCAGGACAGACTGTATCTTTTTTTGAGCGGAGAGATTTTCGTCTGCTTTTACAGCCTGATTTTCTGTGTCATTTCCTGTAGAAACTTTTATTGTATTAATCTTTGCAGCATCGGTTTTGTCAGCCTCGAGATTTTCAGATTTTTGGTCGATATAATTTTCTTTTGGAACTGTTTTTGCGGAGACAACTGCATTGGTTTCAGTAAATACTGAATTTTCATTCTGTAGGGTTGAGGTATTATGCTGAGTTTGAACGCATCCGTATAAGAGAAGTGACACAAAAGCGAGAATAGAAAATTGAACCGCAAAAGCGAGCGCTAACCCCGCAGCTTGCGGCGGGGTTAGCGAGCGAATCAAAAAATAGCAAACTTCCTTACGGTCGAAGAATCCCCGCAGCTTGCGGCGGGGAGATTCAATGTTTATTAAGGGTTTTTTTGGCAAATCAGGCTCCTTAAAAACTTTAAAATAACTTAATTACGGTTATTGCTTCGGTTATAATTAAATTTACGCCGGAAAAAACTCGTTTATAACAAATCGTAAACAAAGAACAGGCCATAATAAAAAAAATAATTGTGTTGATCCAGAGATTCTCTATAATATAATTTTTTGCAAGATCGTCAGTATTAGTCTTTTTTTGAGAAAATAATGCTGTCCGATTAAACAAAAATTAGCATCTTTGTCAAGAGTTCATCTGTGATAATAGATCGTATATCTGAAAAAAGGCGGTTTAAAGTAAAACAAAAACCGCACATTTTTAATTTATAGTATCTAAACATGAAATATGCGTGATTTGGCTTGAAAATGAAAGCAAAACGGAGATATTAGTTAAAATTAAGCTTGATATTGTTTGTAATTCATTTTATAGGCTGAAAATATCTTAAAATTAAGCTTGATATTTGTAGTGGTGATCATTATATATGTTATCTTTTATGTTTTAAATAAAATTCTGATTCACCCTTAAAAAAATCCTTTAACATCCTTTAAAATTTGAGATAATTGTACGGAGTTTTGGTCTTGTACCTTTCATGTTTTTATGCAATTGGTTTATTATGACAGGCGCTGCATTTTATATGCGCCAGCGTAGCTCAGATGGTAGAGCTACTGATTTGTAATCAGTGGGTCGGGGGTTCGAGTCCCTCCGCTGGCTCCATTAATCTATTTTTTATATATAATAAGGATAATTATTTAACAAACTTCATTTTATTTTGCAATCAAATATGGTGGGGTTCCCGAGTGGTTAAAGGGAACAGACTGTAAATCTGTCGGCAAAGCCTTCGGAGGTTCAAATCCTCCCCCCACCACCATCATCAGAGTAAGTCGTATGTAGGAGATTTCGGTTTGTATGTCGTTGTCGATTGTCGATAAAATACTACATGGCTTCCTGCATTACTCTTGCTGCGAAAGTCCTTCTTGAGGGAACTTGCTCTCATTTAAGGTTTTATGTTGTGAATTTTGTTGAGTGTGATAATTAAAGTGACGATAAGTAATAGGTGCGGGAGTAGCTCAGCTGGTAGAGCTCTAGCCTTCCAAGCTGGAGGTCGCGAGTTCGAATCTCGTCTCCCGCTCCAGGCATGCCCATGTAGCTCAGTAGGCAGAGCGCTTCCTTGGTAAGGAAGAGGTTCACCGGTTCGATTCCGGTCATGGGCTCCATTGCGAAGAAAGGTTAAGAAAATAAAGTAAAAAAGCATGGGAGGGTAATAATATGGCTAAGGAAAAGTTTGACAGGACTAAGCCGCATGTAAATGTAGGGACTATAGGTCATATAGATCATGGCAAGACAACATTAACGGCTGCGATAACAAAGCATTTAGGATTAAAGGGCC
>JAUSPN010000027.1 GCA_030656555.1 Candidatus Desulfaltia sp.
TTTTGTCTCTTTCAGCCTGCACTTTTGAGGCAAAGGGAATACCTGTGAAGGAATTCAGGCCTCCTAAAGCTGTTGAAGAAATGGATGCGAGCCGGAAAAAAGAGATGGAAAAAGAGGTCATCGGGATGAGCCGGGTTACAGATAACAGTGTATTTACAGAGAAACGCGGTGTTCCCGAGTACAAGATAGGCCCTGGCGATGTCCTGACTATTACTTTCTGGGATGGAGCCAAATCTGTGCCGTATGACACTGTGGTCAGGCCGGATGGAAAGATATCCTATTCATATATGGATGATCTTACAGTGGCGGGCAGCACTTCCTACGAGGTGGATGAAATACTGACGAAAGCGCTTAAAAAATATATCAGGGAACCCAGAATCGATGTTGTGGTAAAAGACTATAGAAGCAAAACCGCCCTTCTGTTCGGGCAGATCAACCGTCTTGATACGTCAATTTCCGGTATTGGAACCGGTCCTGGAAAGTATCCCCTAATGGGTAAGACAAGGATACTTGATTTTATCGTAATGGCAGGAGGGCCGATTGCAGGTGAGGAATTTGCAAACGCGGATCTCAGGAAAGTGGAGGTGGTGAGAAAGGGGGAAAGCTATACGGTTAATCTTTACAAGGCGATGTTCAAGGGAGACATGAGCCATAATATTGTTATAGATGATGGCGATATCGTAACAGTGCCGGAGCTTCCAACTTACGGAGAAAGGGTGTATGTTTTCGGGGAGGTACAAACCCAGGGGATATACAGGCTTAAGGATGCCTATGATCTTCTGGCGGCTGTATCCAAGGCAGGAGGCACCACGAGGGTGGCTGTTGACTCGGATATAAAAATTATCAGAGGCTACGAGAAAGATCGAGAAAAGCCGATTATACTTGCTGCAAACCTTGATGAGATATTAAAAAAAGGAGATATGGCTCAGAATATTTCTCTTCAGGATGGTGATGTGATTTATGTCCCAAGAACAGCGATAGGCGATCTTAATGAATTTATAGTAAATACCACACCGCTTCTGGATTATCTGCTCTATCCTGACAAGTACAGAGACGCATATTTTAACCCGGACACCATGCTTCGTTTTAAAAAGCTTCATTAGTTAAAAGGATTTTCTCACTATGGCGCAATATGACTTAAACTTAAGAGATTATTGGCTTGTTGTCAAAAAGAGAAAGTTTATTATCATCTTTACTATTCTTGCCATGGGGCTTTTCAGCCTGTTTTTTTCCATCTTATCTGAACCCGTGCCTTTATATAGAACAAGCGCCAGCGTGAAGATTGAGAAAACCAGCTTTATAACCGGTCTTTATGTTCAGGCCATGTCCTGGTCCCAGACCGATGATATGGAAACCCAGGCGGCCGTGATAAGGAGTTATTTTATAATAGAAATGGCAGCCAGGGAACTGGGCCTGATACCAGCTGATCTTTCTTCTGAGGAAGTGCGGGCAAGTAGAAAGTATCTTGGCATTATATTAGGACTGAAAGGTTCTGTGGAGACGGAGCAGGAAGGTTACAGCAATATAATCAACATTATTGTGACTTCCGGAGATCCCAGGTTCGCTCAGCGCCTTGCCAATACTATTGCTCGTGTTTACAAAGAGGAGCGCGTCCTTGATCTTAACAAACGGACTATTGAGGCAAAGAAATTTATAGAGAACCAGTTGAAGATCGTAAAGCAAAGATTGAGAAACTCCGAAGAGGCTGTAAAAAATTTCAGAGAAGAAAACAAATTGATCTCACTGAGCGCTCAGACCTCGGGCATGCTCGGTCAGCTGGCAAGCTTGCAGGCCATCTATGAGAAGTCGGTGTCAGATAATGAAAAGGTAAGGAAGGTGCAAAAATATCTTGAAGGGGCAAAGGATAAGCCACTGACTTCAAAGACAAGTTTTTATATTGATGAGGCTTCAGGCCTCTATAAGAATCTCAATGACAGGCTTGTCCAGCTTATGTTGAAGAGAGACACCCTTCTTCTTACATATACTGAAAATTATCCACAGGTTGTAGAAATAAATAAGCAGATCAGTGAATTAGTGGAAAATATGAGGTCCCAGCTTTTTTCCCAGGAAAAGACTGTCGCGGCGAACATAATTGGTTTGAAGAAGAAAATTGATGGAATGGATGAACGGATCAATATGCTCCCGGAAAAGGGTCTGCAGCTGGCAAGGCTGGAGAGAAATATCAGTGTAAACATGGAGGTCTATACACTTCTTGAGAAGAAGTACCAGGAATCGTTGATCAAAGAGGCTGAAAAAATAGAAGAGGTAAAAATCGTAAAACCCGCCCTGGAGCCGGCTGTGCCTATAAATCCGCCCAAAACTCTGGCGACCTCTGTTGTCGGAACAATTATAGGGTTGATTTTGGGCATTGTTTTTGCCTTTATAATTGAGACCTTTGATACCTCTATAGGAGCAATTGAAGAGGTTGAGGAGCTTCTTGGCGTTCCTGTTTTGGGAATAATTCCTTATGTCAGCGTTCAGAAGATTAAAGCGACTCTGGAGGAGAAGTACGCTGAAGGCGTGGATGAAGCGATTGCAGACAGGCATGCCAGACTTGTTTCGCACTTTGCGCCCGATTCAATACTGGCGGAGAGTTTCAGGGCGCTCAGGACAAATCTAAGTTTCATCAGCCTTGAAAAAGATATTAAGACTGCCGTCTTTACCAGTTCTTCTCCACGGGAAGGGAAGACCACTTCGGTAGTTAACCTTGCCATTACTATGGCTCAGGCCGGTAATAAAGTGCTGCTTGTTGAGGGAGATCTCAGAAGACCGGTTATTGCAAGGATGTTTGGTGTCGATCAAACACCGGGTCTTGCAGATGTCATATTAGGCAATTACAAATGGAGGGATGTAATCAGGACTATTACGGATATCATGATGGGTAAGATGAGCATGGATGATATTATGAAAACCCCTGGTATCGACAATCTCCATATCATAACCGGTGGGACTATCCCTCCAAATCCCGCAGAACTGGTGAGCTCAAAAAGTATTAGCGAATTTATCGAGGACGTAAGATCTGAATATGACATGGTGTTGATAGATGGGCCTCCGGTTTTGGCTGCTACTGATGCCGCTATTTTGGCTTCCAGAACAGATGGGGTGATTCTCGTCTATCAGGTGGGCAAAATTTCCAGAGGCACACTCAAGCGGGCAAAAGCCCAGCTTGATAATGTCAAGGCAAATGTAATAGGTGTTGTGCTTAATGGTCTAAGGGCGGAGACCAGCCCGGATTTTTCAGGTTATGATTATTATAAGCAGTATTATACATACGGACAAAAAGAGGAAGAGAGAAAGACGTTTTGGAGTAGATTGTTGTCAATTCCTGGTTTTGTCGTGGCTCTTTTCAGAAGAGTCTCCGAAAAGGGGCCGGAAAAAGAACGGGAAGACAAAGGGCGCTCAAAGCTGAAAATAGTTGTTCTTTTGATTGCAATTTTATTTTTGATTATCGGCATGTTGTACCAGGCGGATTACCTCAGGTTGCCTGGTTGCATAGTCGGTCTATTCACGAGCCGGCCCCGCGATATTCCTGTGGAAGATAATGCGACTAAAGTAAAAATTCTTAGAAAAAAGATAGAAAAGAATTTATTAACAATTCCTGCCGGCGAAACGGAACATGAAGTTCCGCAGGCTGAAAAGCCTGCGGCAAATAAAAAACCTTATGCCATACAGATCAGAGCCAGGCGTGACCTGGAAGAGGTAAAGACATTTGTGGCGGGTCTTAAAGAGAAGGGGATAGATGCTCACTGGGCCACGGTTAATGTTGAGGGCAAAGGGGTTTGGCACAGGGTTTTTATAGGACATTTTGTCACTAAAAAGGATGCCGTCAGATACATAAAGGAAAAGGGAATAGACAGATCTTATCCCGGTAGTTGGGTGCCTGAAACTTCATTGTCTGCTTTGGGAGAGTAAGTGAAAAGGAAACATTTTATAAGTCGTAGCGAGAGGAAAAGATCATTATTATGGTTAGTGATAATAGTTGTAGTTGCATTAATATTAGGCGCTTTAGTTGCACGAATTCCCAGTTACGTGGAGAAATTTTATCACTATGGGGATGAAAGTTATCGTCCAATGGATTTGGACAGAGACCCAGACAGAGATAAATCTGACTACATTTACTATAAAGAATAACGGAATAAATATATCGTATTTGAGCGAAACGCTCATCAACTTGTTATTTCGAACGAATATGAGAAATCTTCGTTACGTAACCTTCTGAACAATAAAATTTTCTCCGGGAGCTTGAACAGAGTTTTTCGATGATTAAGGCAAATAATATAGACTCAAGAACAGTGTTGCTACTGTTGATAATTGCCGGAATGACATTTCTGGGCGGACTTTTTATAACAAAAGTCTCCACAGGCGCCGCCTTCCTCACGATTGCGGGCCTCATTATTATTGTCGCGAGTTTTCTGAACGCCGAAGTCGCCCTGTATATGTTGATTATTTCAATGTTGCTCAGCCCGGAATTTATTGTGGGCGGGCTTGGAGGTGGTGGAACGACTGCCGGCCGCGGCGCCACCCTTCGATTTGATGATATCCTCCTGGTTATCATCGGGTTTAGCTGGTTTTTGAGAACAGCTATCAAAAAGGAGCTGGGTCTTTTTTTGAGGACTCCGCTGAACAGACCGATTGCATACTACTTTGTATTTTGTCTTATCGCCACCCTGTTGGGCTTTATGATGGGCAGGGTCAGGGGATTGACAGGATTCTTTTTTGTGCTGAAGTATTTTGAATACTTTATTGTATATTTTATGGTCGTGAATCAATTGAGAGATAAACGCCAGATAGAGCGCTTTGTTGCGGTCATGCTGATTGTCTGTTTCATAGTTTGCCTTGTTTCCATAGCTCAGATACCTGCAGGTGGGAGAGCAACAGCGCCTTTTGAGGGTGAGATGGGAGAGCCCAATACCCTTGGGGGTTATCTCATCCTGATGCTTTCTATCACTCTTGGGCTTTTGCTTACATATGGTGCAAAAAGACAGAAGGGCCTGTTCGCGGCGCTTACAGTTTTTATCCTGGTTTCGCTTGCGGCGACTCTTTCAAGGAGTTCCTGGATAGCTCTGCCACCGATGTTGATTGTCTTGATCTATTTCAGCAAAAGAAAGATGGTCATTGTTATTCCTCTAATTGTTATTATGGTCATATCCCCCTTTATTTTACCGCACGCTGTAAAGGAGAGGGCGCTCTTTACATTTACCCAGCCGCGGGAGAGCGGGCAGATGGAAATCGGAGGGACGAAAATTGACACGTCAACTTCAGCAAGGCTGACTTCATGGAAAATTGTTCTGACGAGAGATTTTATAAAACATCCTATTTTAGGCTATGGTGTTACCGGCTATACTTTCCTGGATGCGCAGTACCCCAGGGTTCTTGCAGAGACCGGACTGGCAGGTCTTGTTGCGTTTCTGTTTTTGCTTGTTGCCACATATAGAAATGCGTTGCATACTTACCGTAATACCAGCGACCCATTATTCAGCGGACTTTCCCTCGGGTATCTCGCGGGATTTGTAGCCATACTTGTGCATGCAATTGGCGCAAATACCTTTATTATAGTCCGCATCATGGAGCCGTTCTGGTTTTTGACCGCTATAATCATTATGATTCCCACTATAGAGGCTGAGGAGTTAAAAACAAAAGCTGACAGTATAATGCTTGAGCCGGCCCAAAAGACCAGATAGAATATCTTGATAAATATAAGGTGCATAATACATATTATCAGATAATTTGCATGGTAGTATTTTATTTAAAGATGCCTTATGATTAAATATACCAGACTTCCGGAAAATATCGAGCTTCTATTGACCAACGCAGATGCCTATCTGAAGTCGAGATCAGACGTAGTTTTTGCTTATCTCTTTGGTGGCCTTGCAAAGAAGAAACCCATGCCCTTAAGTGACGTGGATATAGCAATCTATCTTTTAGAAGGTGTGGATATCGTTGAGAAAAGAATGGAAATTCTTGGTAAACTGATGATACTTTTAGAGACTGACGAGATAGACCTCGTAATACTGAACACAGCTCCCCTCACACTTAAAATGAAAATACTGGAAAACAAAAAAGTCATTGTAGATAATAATCCTTTTTTAAGATATAGTTATGAATCCCTGACCATGAGAAAGTATTTCGACTTTTCGATAAAGGAAATGGGTATCCTTGAAAGGAGGTTTCTCCATGGTTGATAGATCCCTTATCCTTAGAAAGTTGTCTGAACTTGAGGAATGCATAGAGCAGATAAAGGAGTATTCAAATATCACCGTAGATGAGTATTCAAATAATTGGAAGATTCAACGGATAGTTGAAAGAACTCTGCAGCTGATGATTGAAAACTGCGTGGATATTGCCAGCCATATCATCTCAGATAGGAGATATCGCATACCCCAAAGTTATGCAGATACTTTCAGTATCCTCCATAAAGAGGGTATTTTAGAAAAGAAACTCTTCGACACAATGGAAAAGATGGCAAAGTTCAGAAATATTGTAGTTCATCATTATGATAAAGTGGATGCAGTTATAGTCGTTAACATTCTAAAAAGGTATATCGGAGATTTTCTGAACTATAGAAATGCCATTGTGGATATTTTGAAGGAAAATGGTAAAACTAAACGATGAAAGCAAAGAGTTGTTCTGTGGATAGAAAATTGTATGACCGGATAGTAAAAGAGCGGCCTTATCTTTGGTGGTGGGTAAAAGACAGGGAGAATTTGTCCGTTGAAAGCGTGGTTCAGGGTGTACTCGCCAATGGCAATATGGATGATTTACTGACGCTGTTTCAACTTGTCGGCAGGGAACAGGTAAAACGGATTTTCTTGCAACAGATTTCAATGTCAAGGCATAACTATAGAAAACAGACTGTAAACTTTTTTAAAAAGGTTTTTTCTCAAGATGTATGAAAATGTATTAACACAAAACCAGATGGTTTTGGCGAAAAAACTGCTGCCCGCATGCTCAGATTTTTATTTAGCCGGCGGCACGGCATTAGCTCTCCAGATCGGGCATCGCAGATCGATCGATTTTGATTTAGCTTCATATAACCAAATTGATCCTTTTGGTCTGGAAAGGAAACTGCTTTCAATGGGATTTGATATTCAGACAGTTTTTACGGCAACCGGCGATGAGCTTTCCGTACTTATAAACGGGATCAAGGTAACTTTTTTTATGTTTCCTTTTGTTATCAAACATGAAGTTTTCTGGGAAAAAGGTCAGATAACTGTTCCGGAAATTTTAGATCTTGGAGCAATGAAGGCTTATGCATTGGGCAGACGAAATAAATGGAAAGATTAT
This sequence comes from Candidatus Desulfaltia sp., assembly GCA_030656555.1. Lineage (GTDB taxonomy): Bacteria > Desulfobacterota > Desulfobacteria > Desulfobacterales > ETH-SRB1 > Desulfaltia. The sequence continues at coordinate 7,285 of JAUSPN010000027.1, forward strand.
GTGGATCTGTATTTTTTGTTACACGACAGGATAGCTATTCAGGATCTTATTCAAAACGCTGAAAAAATATTCAAACGCCATTTCAATTCAAAACTATTCAGAGAGCAGTTGTGTTATTTTGACGATATTGACTTTTCTGAGACCATAGAGTTCGTTGATGTTTTTCCTAAAGACGAAGAGATAAAAGAATTCCTGGAGGTTGTAGCGATAAGGATTTAAGATAATAGAGTGCATTTAATAGGAGGAGGTTATGAATCGTCAATTGACCGCAATTATTGAACGAGAAGGTGATGGTTATGTTTCTCTGTGTCCGGAACTGGACATCGCCAGTCAGGGAGACAGCATTGAAAGCACTCGTGATAATTTGCGTGAGGCCCTGGAGTTGTTTTTTGAATGCGCATTGCCGGAAGAAGTGCAGGAACGGCTGCTTGGAGAAATTTACATAACTCAACTGGAGGTAGCTGTTGGCTAAATTACGTGTTCTTTCCGGCAAAGATGTTTGTGCTATTTTGGAAAAACATGGTTTTGTTGAAGTACGAAGACGTGGCAGCCATGTTGCCATGCAGTGCAAAACGACAACCGGCACGGTGACAATTCCAGTGCCTGATCATGGGGAAGTGTTGGTACACTGCGATCAATTATTCGTCAGTCTGGCTTGCCGCGCGGTGAGTTTGAGATATAAAAAAAGTGGAAGAGCCAAAAAATTATTTTCTGCTCTATGCTCTTCGCTCTCAGCTCTGTAACCAATAGAACCAATTAAACCAATGCAACCAATATAAGCAATATAACTATTATTATGGCTACAATAAAGCGATTTGAAGATTTGGAATGTTGGCAGGAAGCCAGAAGATTTGTTCAGCTTGTCTATCAATTATCAAAAAAAGATCGATTTTCAAGAGATTATAGACTTGTCTCTCAAATTACAGATAGTGCTGTTTCTTCAATGGCAAACATAGCTGAGGGCTTTCATCGAAAAAGCAATAAAGATTTCATGAAATTTCTTGATTACTCAAGAGCCTCTATAGCAGAAACAGTGAGCCATAGCTATATAGCCCTTGATCAGCATTACATTACTGAAGAAGAATTGGAACTCGTGAAAGAGCGAGCCGATGTTGTCTGGAAGAAGGTCAATAATTTTATTACATATCTAAATAAGGATGTTAAAAGAACTAATCGCAACAAATAGAACCAATGGAACCAATAAAACCAATCTCTTCCGAATCCCTCTCAAAAAAGGTTGTCCGGGGTGGAATATGGGAATATCGGTGATAGTAGATGCTCTTTGTCAATGAGGTTGAACTGAAACAGCGAGCGCATTCCCCGCTGCTTGTCGGAGCAAAGCGGAGATCCCGTTCCATCGGGGCGGCGGGGTTAGCGAGCGAATCCAAAAATAGCAAACTTCCTTACGGTTGCTGCGAAGCACTGCCGTAAGGCAGAACATTCCCGGCTGCTTGCGGCGGGGAGCTTCAATGCTATTGAAAAGATAGGTTTTCAAGAAATCCGGGGAACCGGAGAAATACAGAAATTAGTTCATCGTGTTTAATTTAGAAAGGATATACTGAATTTTTTCCTTGCAAAGAAATCATGTCAATCCTGTAAATCCTGTCTAAAAAACAGCTGAACTATTACTGCTATTTTAAGGGTGACACTAAGTGAATGCCGTGTAATGGAGGTGGAAATGCAAAAAGTAGCAATAAAGAGAGAAGCTAAGAAAACCTTAGATGAATTGTCAGAAAAAAAGCTGAGAGTTGCCGTAGATTTTCTTGGTTATCTAAAAGAAAAAGAGGAAATGGAAGCTACGCTTGAAGTTTTATCCAGCTACGAACTTATGGCCCAGATAGAAGAAGCCGAGGAAGCGATTAATGAGGGAAGGTCGGATGAATTTATACCATGGGAAAAGGTGAAAAGGGATGTATAAACCTTTTTTTCATAAGAAAGCTTCCAAATACTATAAAAGCCTTGATGATAAGACAGCAAGAAGGGTAAACAAGGCTATTGGAGATATGACCAAAATTCCCTTTGAGGGAACACATATCAAAAGATTGAGAGGGAAACTGGAAGGCAAATATCGGTATGCAGTTGGAGACCTGAGAATTGTTTATCAAGTGAATGCTGAAGAAGGAACAATTCTTATCGAGGCCATAGGGCCAAGGGGAGATGTGTATAAACGATAACATCGCACAACAACTCACAACCAATGGAACAAATCAAACCAATGCAACCAATCTCTTCAGAATCCCTTTCAAAAAGGGTGGTCCGAGGTGGAATGTGGGTCTTTGGGCTGCGGATTACCAATCGTGGCCTCGGCTTTATCAGAACCATTATTCTTGCCCGTTTGCTGGCCCCGGAAGTTTTACCTGAATTAATTAAAGGCTAAGGATGGATACTGTCCGCAGAGTAGCAAAGAATACCGGAGTAGTTATTGCTGGTAAGATCATCAGCGGAGCGATTGCTCTGGTAACAGTAATCTTCCTTGCCCGTTATCTTGGAGCGAGTAACTTTGGAACCTATTCCTTTATCTTTGCTTACTTAGGGTTTTTTGTCATTATCACGGATTTAGGGATAAGCTTGATATTAATAAGGGAGATTTCTCGGGATAGAGCAAAGGCAGATAGCTTCATTGGCAATGCTATTATTATAAAGATTATTCTCTCACTATTTGCGCTTAGCCTGGCCTGTCTCATCATTTCCTTTCTTCATTATCCTTTTAACACAAAGCTATTAATCTATATTGCCTCTTTAAGTTTTCTTTTGTCTTTTAGGTCATTATACGGCTTGATATTTCAGGTTAACTTAAGGATGGAATATCCTCTTTTAGTCAACATCGTCATGAACCTTTTGAGGTTGGTTTTATTTCTTTTTCTTATCTTCTTAAAGGCCCCTCTTTTCTGGTTCATAATTGTGGTGCTTATTAATATCTTTCCCGAGTTTCTTCTTATTCGGCATTTATCAAGAAGATTTGTCAGGCCAAAATTCGAGATGAATTTGGGAATATGGAAATACCTCTTCAAGGAATCCTGGCCCTTAGCTTTAACAGCGGGCTTTATTATGATTTACCATAGGATCGATCAACTAATGCTCTTCCAGATGAAAGGCGCCGAGGCAGTAGGTTATTATTCTGCAGCGGTTGGACTGCCGGAGGCATTAGTTATCTTTCCCTCAGCCTTTATGACTTCTGTATTTCCTTTAATGTCACAATATTTTCAAACTTCAAGGCAGTCTTTAGTCCAAGTATATACGTTAAGCTTCAAATACATGCTAATGTTCATCATTCCTATCGCTGTTGGGACCACCCTATTATCTAAGTCGCTAATCTCTTTAATCTATGGCGAAAGCTTTCTACCTTCAGCTCCCGCCCTATCTATTCTAATTTGGGCTGAAGTATTTGTTTTCTATGGATTAATCCACTATGAAATTTTAATTTCTACTAATAAACAGAGGGTATATCTTCTTTTCACCAGTATCGGAGCAGTAGTCAATGTAATACTTAATTTAATACTAATACCCAGATATGGGATTGTAGGGGCGAGCATTGCCACTCTTATCTCTTATGTCCTAAGTGCCGGACTTATTATAGGACATTTATTACCTGATACGAGGAGATATAATGTGGCGGGCTGTCAAGCTATGCTGAAGCCATTGGTGGCTTCCATCCTAATGGGAATTTATGTCTATCATATAAGGTCCCATTTAGCACTGGCTATTATCGGGGGGGCGATAATCTTTATCCTGACAATGTTTCTTATTCGAGGAATCAATCAACAGGATATCCAATTTGCAAAAGCTATCTTTCGTAAAGAAAACACCTGATAAAAAAAAGAAATTAGATAATGAAAATATTATTAGTAGCTCCTCAATCAAAGGATACAATATTAGGAACGATTGGTTGTTATTGCAAAAAGGCATTGATAACTCTTGGTTATAATATAGAAATCTTTGACTTTCGACGAAGCCGGTATTTGAAAAGTCCACTTGGCTCTTTTTTGAAAAAAGGTATAAAGAAATTTTCTCCTTCTTTACCCCGAAGGACACCTCTTATTAACTTCTTGGAAAGAGAAAGAATGAACAAGTCTTTATTGACAGTCGCCAAGGAATATCGACCCGATATTCTTTTTGTTTTAATGGGCGATACTATCTTTCCAGAGACCCTGGACAAAATTAAAAAATCAGGAATAACGACTGTTAATTGGTTTCATGATTCAGTTCTTGCTCCTATACGCAAAGATTTTGTCCAGGAAATTACCCCATATTATGACTATTTCTTTATTATTGATTCTGAAGATGTCTTGAATCATATAAAAATCGGTGCGGGTCATGTTAACACCGTTCCTTTAGCCTGTGCCCCTGAAGTTCATAAAAGTGTAAACTTATCCCGAGAGGAGAAAAAAAAATATGGTAGTGATGTATGCTTTATAGGAACGGTAAAGTTTAATCGAAAGGATGTACTGACTCAATTATCCGATTTTGATCTTGGTATCTGGGGTTATTGGTTAGAGAAGACTCCTAAATTAAAAAGGCATTATAGAGGACAACATGTTTTTGGAGAAGAGGCAGTTAGAATATATAATGCCTCAAAAATTATCCTTGATATTCATCTATCTTATGGGGGTGGAAATAAACCGTTTAATGTTACTCCTCGGGCATTTGAAGTGCCTGCATCAGGGGCATTTCTTTTAGCAGATGAAAATCCATTGCTTTATGACTTATATGAAAAAGACAAAGAAATAGTCTGTTACAAAGATGAAAAAGAGTTAAAAGAATTGATAAAATATTATTTAAATCATCCAAAAGAACGTGAATTGATAGCCCAGAGAGGTCAAAAGAGGGCTTACAAAGAACATACTTATAAAAAAAGGCTAAAAGAGATTTTTTCAATTATAGAAAAAAATGGATAAAGAAATGCTGCCCCCAAAAAGTACTGTGGAACTAAAAAATGAAATGGTTGCATGTGATCTCTGTGGTGATAATGACTTCACATTTCTTTACAACTCGCACGATTACTTATCTTTTTCTCCCCTGATTTTTGAATTAAAAAAATGCGAAAAGTGCGGTTTAGTAGGTTTAAATCCCAGGCCAGAAAATATCTCTGATTATTACGGTAAATATCGAAAAGGATCTATCAAAAAAGATATTTTTGAATTTTTAGTTCCTAATAGAATAAAGAAAATAAAGAAATTCAAAAAAGGCGGAAGAATTCTTGATGTTGGTTGTGGTCAAGGTGGTTTTTTAAACACTATGTTAAAAGATGGCTGGGAAATATATGGTGTTGAACTATCCAAAGATGCCTGCGATTTTGCCAGAGAAACGTATGGGTTAAACGAGATAAATAATTGCGATCTTCTTTCTTTAGACTTTCCTGATAATTTTTTCGACGTTATTACTTTATGGCATGTTTTAGAGCATTTGGGCAACCCCAAAGATACCTTGAAAATGATTTATAAAATCTTAAAAGAAGACGGTTTGTTACTTGTAGAATCACCTAATTTTTGCAGTATCCAGAGCAGATTTTTTAAAGATAAATGGTTTAGCTTAGATTTACCACGACACCTATATCAATTTTCTCCAAAGATATTAAAGATGTATTTAAAGGAAACAAACTTTAAAATTATTAAAAGAGATTATATTGTAAATCCTCGTATTAACTTTATTTCTTTTAAAATGAGTTTACTAAGATGGACAGGTATTCAACGAGCGCCAAAGATAGAAGAAAATGATAAATTAAATACCGACACTGATTCACGTAAAGATAAAATAGCATGGAAACTTTTTCGTTTTTCATTCAACATTATTTGTTTATTGATATCTCTATTTTTAAATTTGATAAATTGTGATGATTCATTTCGGGTATATTGCAAAAAGACTTCCCGGAAATAAAGGAGGAATAATGTCATCTTTAAAATGGACTGGAGAAAGAATTATCCCTGAAGAAGGTAGATATATGTTTGAAAGGCACCTTAAAGCCTACCAATTTGCGAAAGGTTTCTGCCAAGATAAATATGTATTGGATGCTGGTTGTGGTGAAGGGTATGGCAGCAATTTTTTAGCAGAAATTGCGACGAAAATTACTGGAATTGATATATCTGACGAGGCAAATAAACATGCAAAGAATAAATATGTCAGAGATAATTTGGAATACAAAATAATGGATATACAAAAACTGGATTTTGAAGATGAATTATTCGATGTGGTTGTGTCTTTTCAGGTAATAGAGCATTTGCACGATGCTGTAAAGTTTTTAGAAGGAGTTAAAAGAGTATTGAAAAAAGGTGGATTGGCAATTATCAGCACACCTAACAAAAGCATGTGCAAAGGCAGTGAAACAGGAGAATATCATGAAAAAGAATATTGTTATGATGAGTATGTGGATTTAATAAATAATAATCTTGGATCGAGTGAATTTTATGGTGTTCATATAAAAAGTGGTAAACATAGCAGATTAAAACTTACCAACTTAATATCAAAATTGGATGTGTTTAAAATTCGTCGTTTATTTTCTTCTGGATTGCGAAAGAAAACTTTAATAGCGATAGAAAAGGGAGTTTCATTAGAGATTACAAATACAAAATTGAACTCTGCTATAGATATAATCGGAGTATATAGAAAATCATAATGGATTATAAATCAATAAGTATAGTTATTCCAACGTATAATGGCAAAGAACTTTTAAAAAAGTATTTGCCCTCTGTTATAGCTGCATGCAAACAGTATTCTTTTGAAAAAGTTGAATTGATAGTTGTTGATGATGCGAGCAGCGATGAAACAGTTGAGTATCTAAAGTCAAAATATCCTCACATAAAACGAATCGAACACTCAGTTAATAAAGGATTTTCAGCTACTGCTAACGATGGCATTTTTGCAGCGAAAAACAGGATAGTGGTTTTACTCAACAGTGATGTACATATTTCAGAAGATTTTTTACAGTTTTTACCCCGTCATTTTGAAAATGGTGCTATCTTTGCGGTAAGGCCAGGTTTGAAATCAAGCATTGATGATAGTGGGGATGATTTAGAAAATCCTAGAATAGGCGGTGAATTCAAACGTGGTTTTTTTAATGTGCCGTTAGTAAAACGGAGAAAACATGATATTGCTTTCTTTGCTGGAGGTGGAGCTGCTGCCTTTGATAAAAAGAAATTTGAACAACTCGGAGGCTTTGACGAGATATTTTCTCCATTTTATTATGAAGATGTCGATCTTTCATATCGTGCATGGAAAAGAGGATGGAATATTGTGTATGAACCAGAAAGTCAGGCCTATCATCAATCTGGAGCTACTATTGGAAAAACATCTACTCCTTTACGAGTGCAGGCAATTGCAGAACGGAATAGATATTTTTTAGTATGGAAGAATATTCTTGATCGTAATTTGTTGTTCCAACATATCATCTTTATACCTTTAAGAATAGGTATATCACTATTAAAAGGAAGAATTGCTCCAACAATTGGTTTTTTTTGTGCTTTAAAATCTATAAAAAAAGTACTTATAAAAAGAAAACATGAAATGCAATTTTTAAAAAGAAAAGACTATATGGTTTTTAATCTTTTCGCGGAACAATTAAATGCTAAAAAAGAAGATAAAAATTGCACCTGGAATTAAATTTTGTAACGTTTTAACTGGATCAATAAAAGGTTCTATTGATCTGATCAGCGGAAAGTATCAATGAAAATAGTTGGACAGGAGTGATATGTTAGATACAAAAAAGGTAAAGGTTGCTCTGGGTATTATAACGAAGAAAGTCCTCACTGGCCCAATCGAAGTTTCTGTTGATCTCACAAGAAGATGCACACTTGATTGCCTTATGTGTTGGTGGCGTAGTCCGCTTTTAGAGAAGCAACCCTCTTCAGAGTGGTCAAACCAGGCGATGGATTATGAGTTATTTAAAAAATTAATTCGGGATTTTAAAAAGCTGAAGATTAAAAGGATTATCCTTGGTGGGCAAGGGGATCCGATGCTCTACCCGAAACTATTTGAAGTCATGGAGCTGACTAAAAAGGCAGGTATTGAGGTCGCATTGATTACCAGCGGTTTTTACCTTACTGAGAAAAAAGTCCATATGCTTTTTGATTTACAGATAGATTGTCTGGATGTAAGCCTTCAGGCTGCAACATCAGAAACATACCTTAGGTTGCATCCAGGGCAGAGTAAGGATACATTTAATCGTATTAAAAATCATCTAATGTTATTATCCAAACTAAAAGAGGAAGCTCATCAAAACGTTCCTCATGTTCGAATAATTCATATCATTTGTTCTCTCAATTACCATGAAACTGTGAAGGTTGTTGAATTTGCTTCTGAAGTGGGAGTAGATTCTATTGGGTATAAAAGAGTAGATGTTACCACACAGACAAAAGAGCTTCTCTTAAATGAAAAGCAGTTGGAGGAGTTTCAAGAGTTACTTAATGAAGCGGGGGAAAAGGCGATTGAGCTAAGAATCGGAACTGGTATCAAAACGTTTAGGAAGTTCATTTTAAAAGGACTTACGACAGGGATATATACAACTGATTTTTATTCTCAAATTCCTTGTTATGTGGGTTGGAATTCAGCCCGGGTATTAGAAACGGGCGATGTCATTCCTTGTTGTGGATGCTTTGATGTTATTCTCGGAAATATAAAACAGAATTCATTTATTGACATATGGTATTCAGATACATATCAGAAATTTCGCAAGCAGGCATTGCAGTTAGATAAAAAGGCAGTGCTTAAAGCGGGATGTAAATGTTATTCCTGTGTCGATTATGGTAACAATTTGGGAATTTATAGAAGATTGCATCCAATTAAGGCAAAAGAGATTTATTAATGAATAAATTATCAGTAGTAGTGATCGCTAAAAACGAAGAGAAAGATATACGTAAATGCTTGGAAAGCATCAAGTGGGCAGATGAGATTGTCATTGTGGATGATGTAAGTATAGACAAAACAGTGGAAATTTGTCGTGAGTATACACAGAAAATATTTGTAAACGATAGTAAAGGTAGTTTCCATATAAATAAGAATTTAGGTTTGGAAAAAGCAACAGGGGACTGGATATTTAGCCTTGATGCAGATGAAATAATCAGTTCTGAATTAGCGGATGAAATAAAAGAAAAGATTAATAATCCAGATAAAATCGGGTATTACGTTCCTCGAAAGAATTACTTTCTGGGGAAATGGATTAAAGGGTGCGGTTGGTGGCCGGATCGGATAATCAGGCTGTTTAAAAAGGGAGTCACCAAATGGCCGTTAGAAATTCATGATACACCAAAGATAGAGGCAAAAGATAAAGTGGGTACTTTGAAAAATGCCCTTATCCATCATACCTATAGAAATTTACACCACTATTTCGACAAGTTTAATCAGTATACATCCCGTCTTGCTCAGGAAGAGTATGAAAAAGGAGTAAGAATTAACACAGGAAATTTTCTCATGTGCTTTTTTGTAAAACCATTATACTGGTTTTTACGTAAGTTTTTTATATGGCGAGGGTTTCGAGATGGATTCTCGGGATTCTTTATCTCTTTTTCTTCTGCATGGGTAATAGTCGCAATGTATGCAAAATTATGGGAGAAACAAAAGAATACATGACAAAATCCTATAATATCCTCTATCTTGTTAATTCTGGAGAAATAATTGGTGGTGGAGAGATAAGCCTGCTTGGTCTTATTAAGGAATTAAATAGGAAAAAGTTTAATCCTCTTGTAATTTGTCCAGAGGGAGGCAGTCTGTTTAATGAATTAAACAAAATAGTGGTTGAAACCAAGATTGTCAGGATGGAGACTATACGTAATCTGAATATTTTTTCCTGGGTGAGAACAGTTAATAAATTAATTCAACTGATAAAGAAAAGAGAGATTAATTTAATCCATAGTAATGGTTCAAGAGCAACCATTTTTGGTGGGATTGCGGCAAGGCTGACTAAGACACCTTTGATCTGGCATGTGAGGATTGCTGACAGTGATAAACTACTTGATAAATTCTTAGTAAAATTAGCTGATAAGATCATTGTTGTCTCTAAGGCGGTTAGCCGACGTTTTGACTGGATAGAGGATAAAGAAGATAAAATCGTGCTTGTTTATAATGGTATTGACCTTGAAAGGTTTAAGCCTGATGTTGGCATCAGGAAAGTAAGAGGAAAGATTAGTTTGTCTTCCGAAACACCACTGGTAGCAACTGTGGGACGTTTGGACTGGTATAAGGGGCATAAATATCTTTTAGTGGCTGCTGAAAAGGTAGTGCAAGCTTTACCGGATGCTCGTTTTTTAATTGTTGGTGATGGAGAATACAGAGAGCGCCTCGAGAATCAGGTAAAACAGTTAAATCTTGATAAAAATGTTATTTTTACTGGTAATCGTAAAGACATACCTGAAATTTTAGCCAGCATAGACCTTTTCGTTCTTTCCTCAGTTAGCGAGGGGTTTGGCCGTGCTGCTGCTGAAGCAATGGCTTGCGGAAAACCAGTGGTGGCTACCAAAGCAGGTGGTCTTTCAGAAGTTGTTGAAGATGGGATAACCGGGAGATTGGTTCCACCTAAAAATCCAGCCGCGTTAGCAAAAGCGATTATCGAACTCTTAAAAGACAAAAAAAAGTCAGAAAATATAGGAATAGCAGGACGCAAAAGAGTAGAGAAATTATTTAGTATCGAAAAAAATGTGAAAAGTATAGAAGAACTATATGAAAAAATTCTCACAAGAGAAAATTTAACAGATGGCTACTAAACGCATACTTATTGATGGGCGTGAGTTTGTTCCGCATAGAAAAACAGGGATTAGAAGGGTGCTGGAAGGATTGATAGATGCCATGATTTTGGATGAACTGTCAGTTGAAATAGCTACCTCTTTCCCTCAATGTGTGCCATCCAGATTTAGAAGCAGTCGAAAAATAATAGTCAAGAAATTGCCTTCTAATTTTTTATGGTCCGAAAAGGTCTTGTCTTATCTCAGCCGGCAGGATGTAGACCTTTACATTAGCCCATATCCCAAACTCCCTCTTTTTAGCGTAAAATGTCCAACAATACATATTATACACGATATACTTTATTTAACCAATCCTCTATACAGAAAACGAGTTAAGGTCTTTTTTGACACTTTCAGATTAAAAAGAGCTTTGAAAGAAGCTGATCTTACCTGGTATGATTCTTCATGGAGTTTAAAAGAAACAAGGAAATATGTGAGTCTCACGGGGGAAAATCCTAAAGTGCGGCATCTTGGAATAAGTGAAAGATTTAATATCGAAACCGCACAAAATCAAGGTGATGTTCTGAAAAAATACAATCTTCAACCCGGATATGTTTTGGTTATAGGCAATGGCCTTCCCCATAAAAATCTTGGTTTGCTTTTAAGTATATCAGATCAAATATCCAGAGAATTAGTATTCGTTGGCGTTTTCCAGACAAATCAGAAGTATTGGAAAGCAAGATATTCTCATTCTCAAGCTATATGGATTGAATATGTGCACGATGAAAACCTACCAGTTATTATGAAAAATGCTTTTTGTCTGGCACAACCCTCAAAAGAAGAAGGCTATGGGTATCCACCGTTGGAGGCCATGGCCTGCGGGGTGCCCGCTGTTGTAAGTAGTATACCGGTCTTAGTTGAAACAACCGGAAACAATGTTTTGATTGCTGATCCAGATGATCCTTATGCATGGATTGAAGCTTTTAAATCTCTTGAAAATAAAAGTAGTTATCAGAGCCAGGTTGAAAAAGGGCTGAAGTGGGTTAAGCCGTTACAAGGACAAGCAGGCTGGAAAAGTCACATCGCTGACATTAAAGAAATTTTGGAGAGAGCCAGATGAAAAAAGCATTGATTACAGGTATAACAGGACAGGACGGCAGTTACCTCTCAGAATTACTATTATCGAAGGGTTATGAAGTTCATGGGATTGTGAGGCGGGTAGCTATTGAGGATCCTCAAGCTCGAATGTGGAGAATTCGGCATATCCTGGATAAGATTCATATCCACAGCGCTTCAATGGAAAGTTATGCATCAATTTTCAACATTGTCTCTGAAGTTCAGCCTGATGAATGTTATCATCTGGCTGCCCAAAGCTATGTCTCCTATTCTTTTGAAGATGAATTTTCTACAATTAATACAAATTTGAATGGCACCCATTATGTATTATCTGCAGTTAAACGGCAGGCCCCACGTTGTCGTTTTTATTTTGCGGCATCGAGTGAAATGTTTGGGAATGCCACAGAAACGCCACAGAATGAAAACACACCGTTTCATCCTCGTTCTCCGTATGGAATATCAAAATTAGCGGGGTTTGAGCTAACGAAAAATTACAGGGAGGCATATGGCCTTTTTGCCATATCAGGCATTTTATTCAACCACGAATCACCACGACGAGGTGCAGAATTCGTAACGAGGAAAATATCTACAGCGGCTGCAAAAATATCGCTGGGAATGGAGAAAGAGGTTAGGCTGGGTAATCTGGAGGCAAAGCGAGACTGGGGCCATTCACGTGACTATGTTAGAGCTATGTGGATGATGCTTCAGCAAGATAAGCCGGAGGATTATGTTGTTGCTTCAGGAGAATCTCATTCTGTCAAAGATTTTCTTAAAACAGCATTTAACTATGTTGGCTTGGATTATAGTAAATATCTTATGGTAGATAAAGAGCTTTATCGGCCTGCTGAAGTTAACATTCTTCAAGGAGATGCTTCGAAAGCACATGAAAAATTAAACTGGAAGCCTACCGTAACTTTTGAGGAGTTGGTCAAGGAAATGGTAGATAGTGACCTGAAACTGTATTCAAAACAATAGATAGCGTGAAGGTTTTTACTTTTGCTTATACTCACGGTATATTTTTTAATATGAAAAATTGTCCATACTGCGGAGCCCCCGGGGATTTCTATTTTAAGATTTTGTCAAGAACTTATAGCCTGTGTTCAGGGCATTAACACGTCCATATAACAAAAAGAGTTGCTTTTTTAGAGCATATAATCCTATATTATGAGGCAGGTAATGCAAATTTGATCATAGTTCCAGGGAGATTAAAATAAAGCAAACTGATATTTAAGGGGATTCTACACATACAGACTGAGAGTATGAAACAGGAAGCCTATCGCAAAAATGAAGCCGAGTGGCTATTCCGACGCATTCCGCCACTGGAATATGAGGGCAAATTTTTTCTTGCTGAACAGCAGAATATCTGATATTCTGCGACCGAGGTGAAAATATGAATAGCGAAACAGCCAAAATAGGAAAGCGACATACATTGGTCATACCGGCTAGCATCCGCCGGCAATACGGTCTCGAAGAAGGCGCCCTGGTCATACTGGAAGCTCGGCAGGAAGGCATCCTGCTCCGCCCGGTAATTGCGCTTCCTATGGAAAGATATTCCTCCACCCGCAAGGCGGAGTTTCTCCTGAACAATTCCGTAACAATGGAGGACTATGAATGGGCGGTCAAGGAGGTAATAATGATGGGTATTGATCCGGAGACGATTCCCCATGAAAAACCGTAGGGACTCGATGCCCGATAAGGTCTTCCTTGATGCCAATATCCTTTTCTCTGCCGCCTGGGGAAGTCCCGGCGTCCTTCGCCTCTGGGATCTCTCAATAAAAGGGGTTTGCACATTGTTGGCATCCCGGTATGTTATCGAAGAGGCACGACGCAACCTTTCAGAACCGGGTCATAAGGCCGCGCTTGAACAATATTTAAAGCGGGTGGAGATTGTTTCGGAAACAGACCCAGAGATTCCCTGCCCAATAGAACTTCCCCCGAAGGATCGACCAGTCTTAATGGCGGCCATCATGGCACAGGTCGGATTCTTAATCACTGGCGACCTGAAGCATTTCGGCCCCTATTATGGACAAATCTTCAAGGGAGTAAAAATCTGCAGGTTGCGTGATTATCTTCAGCAGCGGACATGAAACACTGATAAACGGAGACAGCTTTGCAGGTCCATCCCCAGTCACTTAGTGCCAATCAATTCCCTCATCGAGCCAATTATTTTTCCCGGTTTTTTCGCTTAATTATCGCAAAATTTCTGGCCAAACATTTTATTGGATTAAGTGGGTATACTTGTTATCTTTTGCAAAAGGTACAGTGAAGTTCTTGTAAGATTTTTTAGGAATGGATTGATAAGCATTCAAATCTAACTGTGAAAATGAAAAATTGTCCATACTGCAAAGCCCCCGGAAAGTTCTATTTTAAGATTTCTTCAAGAACCTATAATCGGTGTTCGGGGTGTGATCTCATCTATAAGGAAAGCCAGGATTCCTATGATAAGGTCGTAGCCCATTATCGTAATGATTACTTTGAGCAATATTCTGCTGACCAGATGGGCGGGAAAAGAGACAGGTTGTTTGACAAGATTTTAGGTTTGATAGAAAAAAGGAGCGGCACTGGCAGATTATTAGATATTGGCGCCGGCTGTGGGGTTTTTCTGGTAGCTGCTCAAAAAAGGGGATGGGAGGTAAAGGGAATTGAACCCTCAATACAATCGGTTGAAGTAGCTCAAGGGCAATACGGCCTTGACATTTATAATGGCACTCTTCAAGAATATGATGAGAACGGCAAATTTGATGTAATCACTTTTATTAATGTCCTTGATCATTCAGTGGAGCCTTGGAAGGAGATCGACAAGGCAAGTCTTTTACTGAAGTCAGGCGGCATTCTTTACCTGAGATTTCCTAATGGTCTTTTCCATTCATTTCTTTTTAAGGTCTCAAAAAAACTCAATATTGAACAAACTATTGCAAAATTTCTTGTTTTTCACGAGTGTTGCTTTACACCGAGATTTATAAGGCGACTATTGTCTGATTATGGTTTTGGAAATATTGAAGTTTATAATGCAAGTCTTTCCGGTGGAAGTTTAATTAGCTCTTTTCCTCTTTTCAGTTTTATCACGAGATCAATTGAAATAATGGGAAAATTAACAGATTTAGTTTCTGGTGGCAGGGTTCTTTGGGGCCCTTCACTGGAGGTGGTTGCAAGAAAAAGGTGAACATTTCAATTGACATTGAACAGTAAAAGCGAGGAAGAAACGTAACGTCTCCTTTGCCTTTCCTGAAATTTTCGTTGTCCTTGAAAAATGATGGTGATATGTATATATAGTGAACCAGATTGGGTGTAGTGCAATGGAATCATTAAAAAAAACAAGAAAGATAGAAGCGGTAAAAACCGCTTTGGATTTATCTCCCTTTGAGTGGAAGCAGTACCATCCCTTCACGGCAGGCGGGAGGCGGTATTCCATGAGCGCACGGAATGTGGCAGGGAACATTGCACGAGAGCTTGTCAAACGCTTTGGCGCACATAGAGTTGTGCTTTTTGGTTCCGCAGCTCGAGGAGATATCCATGAGAAGTCTGATATTGATCTGGCAGTCTGGGGCATTCCCCCAAAAGATTTTTATCGGGCTGTCGCATTTGCCAGTGGGTACAGCAAAGAGTGGAAGGTGGATCTGGTGGATACTGAGGATTGTCGCGAGTCTCTTCGCGATTCCATATTGAAGGAGGGGGTTGAATTATGAGTAAAATCGGAGCAGTGCTATCCGGACGCATTCGTGATGAGCTATTGGAGTTGGCCGTGGTGGTAGATCGAGCTGAACAAGGATGGAAAAAGGCGAAAACCAAGCATGATGACTATTACTTAGACGGTGTAGCATTAAATCTGCATGGCTTTTATTCCGGCTTGGAACATATATTTGAAAAAATAGCATCATTGGTGGATGAGAGTATTCCGTCCGGTTCAAATTGGCATCAGGAGCTGATCAGACAGATGAATATCGAAGTTTCTGGTGTTCGTCCAGCGGTTATTTCAACAGAACTGCGCATAGCATTAGAAGAATACCGGGGATTTCGGCATATTGTACGTAACGTGTACACATATCAACTTAATCCTGAAAAACTGGAGCGCCTCATTTTAACTCTGAGAGAGACGTTATCGAGAGCGGAGCGAGAGCTTTTGGCGTTTGCAAAATTTCTGGAGAGTACAGAATGAGTTGACCCTATTAAATTACAAAAGTTGATTTTGGTGGGAGGCTTCTTTGGGGTCCTTCACTGTAAATGATCTCGGGGACGCTCATAAGAATATAAGTTTCCACTTTTTCTAAGAGCTTTGAGCGAAGAGCTTAGAGTAAAGGCTTTCCTATGATCACCCTGGAAGCGATGGCTATGGCCAAGCCGATTGTCGCGACAAATATTGATGGTATAACCGAACAAATAACGCCGGCGGATGAGCTGCGAGCATCGCAAGTCTGAGAGGACGCGGTAGCGGTCTCTCAGACTGAGAAGCGCAGTCAGCTCCATTGCCCTTGATAGGCGGAGCGCGAGCGGAGCCTTTCAAGGGGGATGGCGAAGCATCCGCCGGCGATAAGCTGATCGCGAGCATCGCGAGCGGTCAGCTTATCAGATGGAATAAATGGAATCCTGATTCCGCTAAAAGATCCTGATGCTATAGCAAATGCCATCATAAGAGTTTTAAATGACAAAGAACTTGCAAGGACTATGGGATTGGCGGCAAGAAAAAGGGTGGAACAGGAGTTTTCTGTCGGAAGGATGGTTGCAGAAACAGAAAAGGTCTATTTGTCTCTCCTGCGCAAAGGTCTCTCAGAGCATATATTTCCATGCCGGTATAATCTTTATGACTCCGGTTTCTACTTTGATGAGATCTTCTTCATTATAGGTTATTATTGTTGCCTCCTGAAGCCTTAGCTCTTCCATCGCAAACGAGAGAGATGAAATCTCACGCTTTCTTGTAGCCGGGTCTTTTAATGAGAATGATATCTGCATGAGATGCCTGTTCCCCCGATTGTCCATCCATATAAAATCAATTTCTTTGCCTTTTTTTGTTCTATAATAATAAATTTGTTCTGTATGCCTGCGAAGGTGCGTAAACATCATGTTTTCAAGCAAATGCCCTTTATTTTCCAGGATCTTTGGCGCAATTGAAGTAACCATGGAATGGTCGATGCAATAGATTTTTTTTGCATTGGCATTCTGCTTTAAAATTGATGGGCTGAATATTTTTACGGAAAAGAGAAAATAAACATCCTCGAACCACTCGACACATGAGGAGACAAAACCTTTACTGACCTTATAGCCGAGAGATTTAAGATAGTCTGTAATGCGATTTATTGAATAAAGAGAGGCCGAGGAACTGATTAACCTGTAACCAGCCTGTATAGTGGCTTGAGGGTGTATGACATTGAATCTCTCAATTACATCTCTATGAAGGATGGTTTTAAAATATTCCTGGTGAATCATGACGCGGATTTTAGCAGAGGCATCACGAACCTCAGGAAAGCCGCCTTTCAGAAAATACTCATCAAAACAGTTTTGTAGTAAGAGTCTGTTTCGTGAAGTTAGTTGTTTAAAATTAATTCCCTTATAGGAAATAAATTCCGAAAAAGAAAATGGGAATAGTTCCCATGATAGAGAACGTCCTCGCATTTGTGTTGCGATTTCCCTGGAAAGCAGCTTTGCAGATGAGCCGGACAAATATACTGAGCATTTTTCGGTCCGTAAAATCCGGTCAATAAATTGTTCCCAATTCTTTGCTTCCTGTATTTCATCAAAAAAGCAGTAAATCTCTTCAGTCCCTTTCTTTTCCGGATAAAGAGAATAGTATGCGTCAATAATTAATGACAGGTTACCTTGTTTTAACCCAGTTAGTCGATCATCGAAAAAGTTTATGTACAGAATATTTTCAAGTTTGATTCCTTGTGCCTCTATCTTTTTTATAATTTGATAAAGAAGGGTCGATTTTCCACAACGCCTTACACCAATACATACAAATGCTTTTCCCTGAACAGGCTTATATTGAAAGTGTCTTGGAATGCCGGTATTTAAAACAGTATCCTGGAAGTCGAGAATGATTTCTTTAAGCAGTTCTATCATAATACCTCCTTGTGGTAAAACATCTTACCGATTATAAATAAATGTGGTAATATAAATTACCAGTTTGTGGTATCTATGTCAAGTTCCTTTTATATTTTATCGTTAACCCTCCTGCTTGCCTGAAACACACCAGATAAAATGCTTTGGGACACTTTATTTTCAAGAACGAGCCATTGGAGTTCTTTGGGGCCTTTCGCTGGAGGTGATTGCAAGAAAAAGGTAGAAATTTTCGTTGTCCTTGAAAAACCAATTCCAATTACAAAAAACCTTTACTTTTATTATTGTTTATGACATAGTAACCCCAAAAAATGTCGTAAACAATAAATAAAACACCCCTTATAAAATCTCAACCTAAGGATTTATATGTATCGTTTTGCATCTGAATATCTAAAGCAATGGAAATCGAGTAAACATCGCAAGCCATTGGTAATTCGAGGCGCCCGGCAGGTTGGAAAGACATATTTAGTCAGATCCTTTGCTGGAAAACATTTTGATCGGCTGCTGGAGATAAATTTTGAACAGGAACCTGATATTGCATTGCTTTTTTCTTCCAACAAACCTCATAAAATAATTCAATTGCTTGAATTACAATTCAATATTCCAATATCCGGCGGAAAAACACTTATTTTTCTTGATGAAGTTCAGGCTGCCCCGGAAGTATTGGGTTCACTACGATATTTTTACGAAGAAATTCCAGAACAGTACATAATTGCGGCCGGTTCATTATTGGAATTTGCATTTGAAGAACCGTCTTTTCCCATGCCGGTTGGTCGTATAGAATATTTGTACCTGGGGCCTATGCAGTTTGAAGAGTTTCTACTTGCATCCGGAAAAGATAACCTGGTTTCATTTCTTGCTGATTTTAATTATCAGGATAGTATTCCAACCCCGGTTCATTTACAGCTTATAGAGTTGATGCGGACATTTTTTGTTACCGGTGGTATGCCTGAACCTGTCTCAACATATTTAGAAAGCCGTTCATGGCAGGAGTGCGAATCAGTCAAACACGCTCTATTTACAACTTTTCAGGATGATTTCAATAAATACGGCAGGCGGGTTAAAAATCAGAGGCTTCAGCTTTTGTTTAAAAAAATACCACTTGTTGTCGGCACTAAGTTTAAATATGTGAATATTGATCGTCACGAAAGAGCCGGAGATTTGGCTAAGGCTTTGAATCTGCTTTGTCTTGCGCGTTTAGCATATAGAGTTTACCATTCATCATGTATTGGAATTCCTATCGGCGCGACTGCTGATGCCAAAAAATTTAAAATAATTTTTCTTGATGTTGGTATAATGTCAACTGCGTGTGGTTTGAATCTGCTTGATTACGAAAAAGTTGAAGATGTTATGCTGGTTAATTCAGGCAGTATTTGTGAGCAGTATATTGGGCAGCATTTGTTATTTTCTCAACAATTCTTTAAGGAACCTGAACTACATTGCTGGATCAGAGAAAAGAAAGGCTCTTCGGCTGAAGTTGACTATGTGATAGCAGAAGGCGCGCGCATTGTTCCTGTTGAAGTTAAAGCCGGCAAAAGCGGAAGCCTGAAATCTCTTCAAATATTTATTAATGAAAAACGTCCCGGTATGTGTATCCGCTTTAATAGCGAACCCCCTTCTTTTTTTAAGGGATTAACTATGCTGCCGGATGGGCAAAATACACCTTTTCGATTACTTTCCCTGCCATTATATATGGTAGGTCAAACAAGGCGTCTAATAGCCCAGGCCGCAAGTGACACCTGAACCGCAAAAGCGAGCGCATTCCCCACTGCTTGCGGAGGGTAGCTTCAATTCCGGATCTCCGGTGATGATTGATGCTGAAAATTTCAGGGCTGTGGCTGCGGCGAAACAATCTGCGTATGATATGGCAAATTTGGCTTTGATTTCAGAGGCTTTTACTTGATAAATCGTTTTAATTGTAATATGCATTTTTTATGCTGGAATATGGGGCGCCAATTAAAATATTTTTCCTGTAAGCGTTGAATCTGATCTGATTAGATGTTTCTGTTGAACCGCGATAGCGAGCGCATTGAAGATTCCCTGCCCCGCTTAACCGAGACTGCGGGCGGGGTTCAATAAGTATTATCATAAAGAGACCGATTGGGATGCTGAAGATAATGAGGATTAACTCTTGAACATTTTATTTGTTTCCGACGTTTCGATTGCTGAGGTGATTGGCGGGGCAGAGAGGGTTCTTTTTGAGCAGAGTACCATTTTGCAGAACAGGGGGTATAATGTTCATATCCTGACCCGTAAATTGCCGGAGCACAAATCAGATCATCAGGTTATTCAGGGAGTTAGTGAGTGGAGATATGATGTTGATAAGAAAAGTATTCTCTCTTTTAGTAAATCAATTTTTTTTGACTGCAAAAAACTTTTTGAGTCGCTCCAGAATCAATATTTTTTTGACAGTATAAATTTTCACCAGCCTTTTTCAGCCCTCGGGGTAATCCGTTCTCATGCCAGCAGGAGAATAAGAAAAGTCTATACCTGCCTTTCTTTCTCGTTTGAAGAATTTCAGTCGAGGAATCCGAGGCCAGAAAACATTATAGGAAAAATTTCATATTCATTAAACACTAAAACACGAAGATTTATCGAAAGAAAAGTTCTGAATTCGCCCGATAGAGTCGTTGCCCTTAGCCGGTTTACCAAAGAGCAATTACAGCATGTTTATAAAATTCCTGCCGAGAAGATTACAATTATTCCGGGAGGGGTTGATCTTGAGCGATTTTATCCCACTGTCGATAGAACAAAAGTAAGGCAACGGTTGAATATTCCTCAAGGAAAAATGATATTATTTACAGTGAGAAATCTGGTGCCCAGGATGGGGTTGGAAAATCTGATATATGCCGTCAAAGATGTAGTTAAAACAGTTCCTGACGTTTATCTTGTTTTGGGTGGGGATGGGCATCTGAAAAATGACCTTATTTCTTTGACTCAGGAACTGGGATTAGAAAATCACGTAAAATTTGTTGGCTTTATCCCGGAAGCAGAACTTCCTGATTATTATCGCATGGCTGATATTTTCATTCTTCCTACAATGGAATTAGAGGGTTTTGGATTGATTACTCTGGAAGCTTTGGCGTCGGGTGTCCCTGTTCTGGGAACGCCGGTAGGCGGGACTGTTGAAATTTTGAGTCAGTTTGATTCAAGATATTTGTTTAAAGATACAAGTTCTGAAGCAATGACAGAATTAATTATTAAAACCTGTAAGGAATTTAAAGATAAGCCCAAACTCCGGGAGGATGTTTCTTTTCAATGCAGGTTGTTTGTGGAGGAGAATTATTCCTGGGAAAAGAATGTTAATTTGCTGGAAAAATTAATTGTGAGCATTGCGGCATGATAAGAATTATAAAAGAAGCGCCTGTTTTACTGTATCATAATATTGGCCATTACCATGCGGATGCAATGGAGGATGGCCTTTTGCCTGAAACTTTCAGGCAGCAGATGCATTTTTTTTCAGAAAACGGCTATAATATCGTAACACTGAATCAAGCGCTGGATCACCTTGCCGGGCGTGATCATCTGCCCTTGAAATCCCTCGCACTTACCATTGATGGCGGGTATCGAGATGCCTATACAGATGTATTTCCTGTTTTGAAAAACCATAATTTTCATGCAACCTTTTTTATCATTCCGGAATGTATCGGCAGGGAAAGGAAAATTAAGGGTGAGCCAATCAAATGTTTAACTTGGGACGAAGTTCATAAAATAATTGAAAGTGGAATGAATGTGGGTCTATTAGCTTATAAGGGAAAAAGTATTAAGGGGGAATACGATGAATCTGCAGTTATGGAAAGCATTGTAAGTGCGATGAAAATTTTAAAAAGCAAGATCGATTACGAGATTCAGTATTGTGCTTTTAAAGAAGGCTTTCCTGAAAAGCCATTATGGAATTTTTTGCAGAAGCAAGGGTTCCAAGCAGTATTTACGCAGTGTCCCACAAATCGGAAACCCAGTCTGACTGGTATTGGAAGAATACAAATTGATGACGATGACCACAATATCTTTCTTACCAAGATTTCTAAAACATATCTCTTTTTCAAAGATAAACGTTCCTGGAAATATATTCGCAAGTATAAAATTGACAGACTTGCTCATCGAATATCGGAAACCTTAAATCGGATTAAAAAAAATAGGTAACAGTTCATGGTTATCGGTTATACAGTTCACGAGAGGTTAATATATGTCGTTGCATAATTCATTAAAAAAATTGTGAACTGTGAACCAACAACTGCAAACGGTTATTAGCTATGTGCGGAATTTGTGGAAAATTAACAACAAATGATAAACGGATTGATGATGATCTGTTACAAAAGATGACTTTTGTCCTTGCACATCGCGGTCCGGATGACGACGGGGTATATCTGAATCACCTGCCGGATTTAAGCATAGGCTTGGGGCACAGAAGGCTCAGTATTATTGATTTATCAGAGGCTGGTCGGCAGCCGATGCCCAATGAAGACAAGACCGTCTGGATGGTGTTCAATGGGGAAATTTATAATTTCCGGTCTTTGAGAACCGAGCTTGAAAAGAAAGGGCATCATTTCAGTTCGCAAACAGATTGTGAGATTATCATTCACCTTTATGAAGAGGAGGGGATCGAAGGGGTAAAGAGGCTTGCCGGCATGTTTGCCTTTGCGATATGGGACGAAAAATCGCGGATGCTTTTTCTGTGCAGGGATCGCCTGGGCATTAAACCACTTGTTTACTATTGGAACAAGGGATCTTTAATCTTTGCCTCGGAGATGAAAGGGATACTTAAGGATCCGGATGTGATGAGACAGATAGACTGGAATGCCCTCGGTCTTTACCTGACGCTTAACTTTATTCCGGCGCCTTATACCATATTTGAAGGCGTAAAAAAGCTAAAACCGGGACACATCCTGATTTTCAGGAAAGGGGAGATAGAGGAAAAACAGTACTGGAATATTGATAATCGCAGTACTGGAACCGTCCAAAAAGATTTTGCCACTCAGAAGGATGAGTTATTTAAGGTCTTGGAAGAGGCTGTCAAGATACGAATGATTGCAGATGTTCCTTTGGGCGCATTTTTGAGCGGCGGTATTGATTCGAGCATTATTGTCGGGCTTATGGCCAGAAATTCCAGCCAACCGGTAAAAACCTATTCAATCGGTTATAAAGATATGCCGATGTTTGATGAGACCGCATATGCCAGGGAAGTAGCCGTTTTGAATAATACCGATCACCATGAAATTAAGCTTGGCTCGCAGGATGTTATAGATGCTATTCCTCAAGTTCTTGACTCTTTTGATGAACCGTTTGCCGATTCTTCAGCGGTTCCAATGTTTGTCGTGTCAAGGGAGACGGGCAATGATGTCAAGGTTGCTCTCTCCGGTGACGGTGGGGATGAACTGTTTGCCGGTTACAGGATGTATGCCGGAGAAGAGTGGTATTCACGGTATCGTTTGATTCCTTCATCACTCCGTGGAAATATTATAGAGCCGTTGTTCCTTTCTCTTTCTGATTCAAGAGACAAAAAATTTCCCGATTATATAAGAAGGGCGAAGAAGTTTTTTAGAGGAGCGAAGTATCCTACCTTTGAGGAGCGGGTTTTTGCATGGAACGAGATATTTTCAGGGGAGTTAAGAGAAAGTATTTTTACGAGGGCTGGAAGTATGGATCATGATTTGGGGAAGAGACTTTTAGCGGAACGATTAAACGAAAGAAACGATGATAAGATTAATCGGATGCTCTATGCGGATGTAAAGGAATCACTTCCCGGTGACATGCTGAAAAAAGTGGATGCCATGAGTATGCTCAATTCCCTGGAAGTCAGGGTTCCCTTTCTTGACCACAGAGTGTGTGAGATGGCTTTCACCATCAGCGGTGACCGGAAGATCAGAAAGGGGAGAGGAAAGTATATTCTTGTCGAGACCTTTAAAGACATTCTTCCTCAGTCTCTGCATAACAGACCGAAGTGGGGATTTGAAATGCCGGTCAGTACGTGGCTGAAATCGGATTTGAGATATCTTATTGACGAATATTTATCGAGGGAAGTGGTTGTTAAACAAGGGATTTTCAATTATGATGTTATCGAAACGTTAATTGACAGCCTTATGAAAAATCGCTTCGATACATCCTGGCAGATCTGGAATTTGATAGTCTTTCAGGTCTGGTACTCCAATTATATGGAAGG
>JAUSPN010000038.1 GCA_030656555.1 Candidatus Desulfaltia sp.
AATTTTCCCCATACTCCAATGGCAGTTGAAAAGAAGTCACAGAACGTTTCAAAACGAACACCACCTAAAAAATAATAATTAAAACATTTAAATCACCATTTAGGTTTGTTCCTGGAGCATCATTCAAGGTTGTTTACATAATATCCGCACGTTTCTCTTTTGTGGTAATTCACATAATTTTGGGAATATTTTTAACATTAATAATATATATAGTAATAACTTTCGATCTTTCCGGCCATCTTCCTTCCCAAAAAAAGGTTAATTTCCTTAAACATTATTAACAATTAGTTTACGTAATGTCTGTATTCTCCTTTTATCTCAGCCTTTTTTTTGACTTAAAGCCCATTTTTAAAAGGCTAGAAAGACTTAAAAACAAAACTTTAAGTTATTAATTTTTTCCAACTATTTAAAATAATCTGAATTATTAAAATATAATTAGTATCCCTTTGTTAAAAATTAGATGCCAAAACGTTTTCGTTTCTTCAGTCAGTTAATTTGTTGACTGACTGCTAGCAGACAGTAAGACAGTCTTATAGTTCTCTTGTCTTACTATTTAAGACTCGGGCTGCTTGTCCAAAACAGTTAAGAGGTAGGCGGGGTCAGACCCCCCTGGAATGTTAAATGAAGTAATTGAGTTTAGCCGGGGGTCTGACCCCTCTGTAATTCTCAAGACCATAAAACTTGTTAAAAGTTTAAGTTGGTTAACAGGTTTGTTAAAAAGACAGGAGAGCCTTCCCCCTGTCTTACTGTCCTACTTTTGTCTTTTGAGCTAAAATAAGTTGATAAGTTAGTTGACAGGCTACAATGTCGGCTACAGGGTCAGGTTCTCCTTTACTTCCCTTTGAAGAGCCACCACATCAGCCTCCACCGCAGCCTCAGCATAAATACGGAACACCGGCTCCGTGCCGGAGGCTCGAATTAAGCACCAGCTACCGTCCTCCAGAAGAAATTTCCAACCGTCTATGCGGTTGGCCGTCAATACCTGTTTACTGCAAATATAACCTGGGTCATAATGCTTTAAAATCTCCAGAACTTTTTCCTTTTTCTGTTGAGTGCAGTGAATATCTAGACGGCGGCTGACCACCGGCCCGTATTCTTTATAGATATCCTCTAAGATTTCAGCGGGATCCTTGCCCTCCACCGCCACCATTTCCATGAACAGAAGGCAGCCTAAAATACCGTCTTTTTCAGGAACATGGCCTTTAATGCTTATGCCGCCACTTTCCTCACCGCCCAGAAAGGCTCCTTTTTTTATCATGGCATTTCCTATGTACTTAAAACCCACCGGGGTCTCCACCACCTGAACATTGTGCTCCAGGCCAATTCTGTCCAGCATATGTGTGGTGGCCACCGTCCGGGCAACGGTTCCCTTCCACTTCCTGTTCTTGATAAGGTGACGGAGCACCATGATGAGGATCTGGTTTGGACTGTAGTAATTGCCCCGGCTGTCCATTACCCCCATACGGTCGGCGTCGCCATCTAAGGCCAGTCCCAGGTCTGCTTCATTTTCCCTGACTTTAAACCTCAACGAGGAAAGGTTATCCTCCGCCGGGTCCGGAAGCAGACCACCAAAATAAGCATCCCGGCTGGAGTTTATAGTAATCACCGAAACTCCCAGAGCAATCAAAAATTTATCCAAATAACCGATACCTGCCCCATGCATGGGGTCTACCACTACCTTTAATCCCGATTTCTTGATGGCATCTACATCCAGCAGACTCTGCAGGTGATAGAGATAATTGTTCTGAGGATGGAATAGGGTTATAAACCCCATCTTCTGGGCTTCATCCCGTTCCAATCTATGAATTTCACTATTTTCTTGCAGCTTCCTGACATTTTCCACAATCTGATCTGTAATATCCGGCATGGCGGGACCGGCATAGTGGGGTATAAACTTAATCCCATGATATGTATGGGGATTATGACTGGCGGTCAACATTACAGCCCCGGCCAATTCCTTTATCTTCACCGAATAGGCTACCGCCGGAGTAGGGACCCCGTGGGGAGCTAGAAAAACCTTTATGGAATTACCCGCCAATACTTCTGCCACCGCTGAGGCAAATTCCTCCGAAAGAAAACGATTGTCGAATCCAACCATTATTCCCTTTTTTTCCAATTTGTTATCCTTTATGTAGTTGGCTATGGCCTGGGTTACCAGCCTTATATTATCAAAAGTAAACTCCTCCGCGATAAGAGCTCTCCAACCGTCGGTTCCAAATTTAATCTCTGCCATTTTATCAAACCTCCCGATATAATTGTCGAAAAAAATCAAACTGTGGCATATTTCTGCTATAAAACATGAAAAACAGCCATTTTTGACTGCTCAAAATTATTATCTGTAAAATAAGTTAAATTATCCTTGCCCCAGAAATACACCTTTCTTTAATTCTTTATGGATAATTATACCTTAAGAACAGGTGAAAGTCTATGCGTATCCAGGGGTAATCTGAAAATTTCATTAAAATTATGTAACTATTCAGGGGTATCAGAATAAAGTCAACTGAAAGAAAGTAATTTAGGAATCGAATAACGGTTCTTTTTTTTTGCCTGTAACCTGACAATGCAGCAAAATGTCCTGGCATTTATGCTCAAAAATTTTGTCTTTCTCCCTCAAAAAACTTCATTCACTAGCAGGACTCTAACCGGTCAGCGTCGAATATGTTATTAGCAAAAAATACTGCGCAGAGGAAAATAAATGATGAATCGCACAAGACCGGAAATAACGGAAAATAGAGTGGAGCAAATCCGAGGTGTGATCCGGGAGAACCCTGAATGGAACCGTACACAGATATCGCAACATATTTGTCGGATGTGGGGATGGCAAGGCCCAAGGGGAGAATTCAAAGATATATCATGCAGGGATCTGCTGCGTGAGCTCGACAGAGCGGGCAGGATAAGACTTCCCGCACCACTGAAGCCATCCCGTTCAGGGGGCGGGGCTGGCGTAATCAAACATATGGAGCATGACACAACACCTATCATTGAACCATTGAGCAAGCTTCGTCCTTTACGCATAGAAAACGTGAGTGCAGGCAGGGATTTGACCGCATGTAAATCATACATAGACCAATACCACTATCTTGGATTTGACCGGACAATCGGCGAGAATATGAAGTATATGGTCTATAGCCGTGACGGACAGCCGTTATCCTGCCTGCTGTTTGGATCGGCGGCGTGGTCGTGCCGACAGCGTGACGAATTTATCGGCTGGGACAAAAGACAAAGGGCACACGGGCTCAGTAACATAACGAATAACACAAGGTTTCTGATCTTTCCCTGGGTCAGGGTTGTGCATCTGGCAAGCCACATCTTGTCGCTGGTTGCGCACAGGGTTGCGGATGACTGGCAGTACAAGTATGGGCACCCTGTTTACTGTCTCGAAACCTTTTTGGAAGCAGGTCGCTTCCGAGGCAGTTCTTACCGGGCCGCAAATTGGATCTATGTAGGAAGAACAACAGGACGCGGCCGTGACGGCGGGCACAAGCATGCCATTTTGCCCATCAAAGACATTTATCTTTATCCTTTGGCAAAGAATTTTCAGGCGGCTTTAACAGATTTTTCAGGAGCGTAACAGACAGGAGGCATGTGATGAAGCTCGATGCACCGATCAAAGCGGAATGGTTCTACACGGATGAAAAGGAAAAGACCAAGATTAACTGGTTTTGTTTTGAATATGCCCTTGAGTTTTACGCATTCATTATGAAAAGTGAAGCCTTGCGGAAATACCGCACAAGGAATTCCAGCGAGGAGATTGCGGCTTTTTGCACGCATTTTGCAAAACAAATGAAGAAAAGTGTCTATAACAGGCTGGCAAGGCTTACTCCAGCGGTCATCATAGACGAAGAATATATCGCGGAATATTATCCCAAAAACACACAGCAACAAAACATGGTTTTTATTGATGTGGCCGGACAGGCGTGGGACAACCTGCTGTCGGCCTGCGAGATATGCCCGGTACGCTGTATCAGTGAACGGGAGAAAAGAAGCGAATTTTTTGACCGCTATGAAAAAGGCGGATATTGGGGTGCCATATGAAAAAAGAGCTGTTGCAAAAACAAATCAAAGACTTACGGGTTAGGCTGTCTAATTTAGCCATGAAAAAGGAAATGGCTGAAGAGGTGCTCCACGAAAAGCTCACCTCCCTTTCTATAGAGCTCTGCGGCAAAGACAGCCAGATTAAGATGCTGCAACAGTATATAGCAGACCGTGAGAAAAAGGTGGATGAATTGTCGGAAACATTGTGTGCAAAAGACAAGGAGATTAAGAAACTCACGGATGAAGTTACGGCACTGCGTGATCAGAGAGATAAATTGAAGGCCATGCTCAGTAAGAACAGCGCCAATTCCAGCAAGCCGCCATCGACAGACGGGTTTCGGAAAGCGAAGGCACAAAGCTCCCGTCAGCAACGCGGTAAAAAGCCGGGCGGGCAATGGGGGCATCCCGGCCGCACCATTGAGTTTTTCCAGAATCCCACGAAAATCATTGAGAAAAAACCGGAAGCCATCTGCTCGTGCGGCGGCGTGGTCCAATGCAACGATGAATATATCCCTAAACAAGTGGCGGACATCAAGGTTGTAGTAGATGTTGTTGAAGAAAGGGTATACAGCGGCCGTTGTGAGTGTTGCGGCAAAATCCATCATGGCGAGTTTTCCGAAGGTTTTGTTAACCCTGTACAATACGGCAGTCACGTAAAAACGTTTGTTGCGTTTCTTACTGGCTATGGGAACGTTACGGTCAATAAGACGGTGGATATCTTAAATGGGATCAGCGGCGGTGCTTTACACTTGTCGGAAGGCACGGTGGTGAATTTTCAGAAAAGCCTTGCCAAAAAAATTCAGCAGCCTCTTGAAATCATAAAACAGCGGCTTATCCAATGCAATGTCCTGGGCGCAGACGAAACCGGCTGCCGTGTCAACGGAAAACTGAACTGGATACAGGTGTTTTCCAACAACCAGTATACACTGTTTGGATTCAATAAGAAGCGCGGTGACCTTTATGCCGACGATATGGATATTCTGGATTTGTTTACCGGCATCCTTGTGCATGACCATTTCAAATCTTACTATGGCTATAAACTGATGACCCATGCTGAATGTAATGCCCATATCCTGCGCTATCTGCAGGCGGTCATTGAAATTATGAAACATCCATGGGCAACGGATCTGGCGGAACTTCTCAGGGATGCAAACAAACTCAAAAAGCATTATCTGGCCATGCGCCGGTACTCCATGGAGCAAATTGAACTAAACTCCCTCTTTGCCCGTTACGATGACATCCTCGAGGCTGGAAAAGCCCAATACGCAGCCGCGACGGAAAACAAGAAAAACATTTCCTATTTCAACGACGAGCGACTGCTTTTGGTCCGGCTTGGGGAATACAAAGAGGAGCATCTGCGCTTCCTTACAAATTTTGATGTGCCCTTTGATAATAACGGCTCCGAACGAGACGCTCGTTTCTTCAAAGGGAAGTTGAAGGTTGCGGGTTGTTTTCGTTCCGAGGAAGGTGCCAAAAATTACGTGAAGATTGCCAGCCTTATCTCAACACTGAGAAAGCAGGGCGCTAACGTTTATGTGACAATTAATGATATTTTTAACGGAATCCTTCCCTCGTTTGATTTTAGCGGTGATGGGTAATAGGAGCACCTGTATATTTTCCGAACCAACGTGAAACAAAACCCTTAAAGAGCCTGTAAACTTGGTGTAGGTTCTATTTTGTCGTGCCTTTTTTCTTGCACTCATTTTTTTATAACCTTGCAGGCGTTTTCCCTTTGTTCATTTCAATTCTTACCCCTGAATAGTTACGTTGAAACAGTTAGAGTAATATCGGAGGTTTGTGATTGAACCTTTTCGCCGTAAAGCCCAAATGTAAAATTTTATAATAAAAAGAACTGCTAAACTGTGCAGTCCCTCTTACTTAATCTTTCGTATTATTACTGTTTTCTCACATATCTTTTTTTTAATTACCTTCTTTTGAATTCTTTCAAAAAATCTCCCATGAGCCGGTCCAGATATTCACTGGGGATATCGTCGTATACCTTGACCTTTCCTATTTCCTCCGGAAGGACAAAAACTATTTTTCCTTCTCGACGTTTTTTATCATACTTCAAACCTTCTTTAATCCCTTCCGCAGTCAAACCCGGGGGCAGTTCTTTAAACCCTAGACGAAATAATATTTCTTCAATAAGTGTAAGAGATTCTTTGTCCAAAAGCCCCCGGCTGAAAGCCACGCGGGAGGCCAAAAGCATCCCGTAATTCACTGCTTCCCCGTGATTGAAATAGTTATAAGAGGTAGCTGACTCCAGGGCATGACCTAGAGTATGCCC